>JAKOVI010000077.1 GCA_029782135.1 Bacillota bacterium | reverse complement strand
AAAACGCCTAGAAAAAGGATATTCACTGGCATTTATGGATAAGGAGGTGTGCGGCGGAACGACAAATTATTCGTGGTTCGAAGGCAGACCGGCGGGTGTAAGGTTACCGCAATTAAAAGAGTATTACAAGATAAAGGAGCTATTAGACCTAGACGATACGTATGACGAAATGATGGAGGAAGCCGAGCGGGAGAAAATCGGCGAAAGGTCTTATCGGGTGACCGAAAACAGCACATGGGGGCAGGAGGTAAGCGGAGGAAGGTTCAAAATTGGAGAGCATACCTACGACATCACCGCCCCCGCTACCGATCTCGCCAAGAAATGGGACGGATGGGGAACGGCATTAAAACCCGCCCATGAGCCGATTATTCTTGCGCGGAAACCGCTTGACGGGACCGTAGCGGACAACGTGGAGCGGTTTGGGACGGGTGCGATCAATATTGGTGGGTGTAGGATACCAGCTGGTGAGAATGAACTGAAACCGACTGTTCGAGGGGCTGGGGTTCACAAAATAGGGAATGAACGTTTAACGGGTTGGAACCGTGATGATTATGACGGAACGTACACACCCAACGAAGCTGGTAGATTCCCCGCCAACGTAATACTTGACGAAGAAGCGGCGGCGATGCTGGATGAGCAACAAGAAGGCGTAAGTAGGTTCTTTTACTGTGCTAAGGCTTCAAGGAAGGAGCGGGGCGAGTTTAACAAACACCCAACGGTGAAGCCCATAGCCTTAATGGAGTACCTTATCAAGCTTGTCACCCCACCTGAAGGAATTGTGTTAGACCCCTTCTTGGGAAGCGGAACAACGGCTCTGGCCGCCCTAAACCTAGGGCGGTTTTTTATTGGCATTGAGTTTAACGAAGAATACTGCGAGATAGCCCGCAGGAGGATAGAACAACACAAGACGCAGATAGAAGGGTGGTGAACTGATGGCGGTAAGATCATTTTTCGCAAGGCTGTTCCCGAAGGCAACCGAACGAAGGCAAAGGCGTTTGTACGCCAGAATGCTTGACGGTTCTATACCGGTGTTTTCCAGCTTCGGCA
>JAKOVI010000075.1 GCA_029782135.1 Bacillota bacterium | reverse complement strand
GCCGATGTGGTCCGGATGGATGATTTCTTCCTCCCCGCGGAACTGAGAACAGCCGAGCGGTTGGCGCAAAGCGGCGGGAATATCCATTATGAACGTTTCTGCTCCGAAGTGCTTCCGTATCTCAAGAAGAAAGAGAGCTTTTCCTACCGCCGTTTCGATTGCAGGACCATGGACTATGCGGAGGCGCGCGTGATCCAAAGCCGTCCCTGGCGGATCGTCGAGGGCTCCTACAGTTGCCATCCGGCCTTTGGGGACTATATGGACTGCCGGGTGTTTTGTGATATCCCTGCCAACGAACAGATGAAGAGGATCTTCAAAAGAAACGGAACGAAGATAGCGGCGGTCTATGCAACACGATGGATCCCCATGGAAGAGCAGTACTTCAAAGCGGAACACATCAAAGAGCGGGCGGATGTAATAATTGAGTAGGTGTTCATTCCAGTAAAACAAACCTCCTCCCTTGAGTGCAGGACTCAGGTGAGGAGGTTTTTTTCTGTTTTCGGTTATCAGTAATTGTGGACATAGTTTTCTGAAAAAGGTCTGGGAATCAAGCTCAGAGAAGGAAGATTCCGTAAGTAGATAGAATGTTACATTAAACTAGATTTTGAAGCATTAATGACATATATTCTGAAAAATAAAGAAATAAGGTCAGAAGCGAATAGCGCTGATGGGTATTAATAATAGTTGTAGAATGGAAAAGATACAATAGAATTTTTATATGTTGTTTATCTATAATATTTCAAAACTAACGTTATATAGAAACAATCTTTGGTTAGGAAGTGATAATTATGAATAGTCTCTATAATATATATTGCGATGAAAGCTGTCACTTACCATATGACAACTCGAATGTAATGGTTCTAGGAGCAGTTAAATGTCAAGATAATTTAAAAAAAAGGATCATTAACAACATAAGAGATATTAAAATAAAACACGGATTAAGTTCATGGTTTGAAATTAAATGGACAAAAGTATCTATAGCAAAGATCAACTTTTATCTTGATATAATCGATTATTTTTTTAGGGACTCGGCATTAAGCTATCGAGGTGTTGTTGCAACAAATAAAAAAAGGTTAGACCACATTCTTTATAATTGTGGCGATTATAATCTGTGGTACTACAAAATGTATTTCTTATTGCTTGATCCTATTATAGATCCTTTAGAAGAGTATCGAATCTTTATTGATATAAAAGATACCCAAGGTGGCCCTAAAATTTGGAAACTCCATGAAGTTTTATGTAATAATAAATATGACTTTAAACATGAAGTTATTAAAGATGTAAAGCAAATTCGTTCTCAAGAATCAGAAGTTCTACAAATAGCTGATTTATTTAATGGAGCTTTGTCTTATGTTCATCGAAACCTATATAATCGTCCAGGAAGTAATAAAGGTAAAAATGTAATAATTGAACATTTAAGAGAAAAAGGCATAAATTTGCAATTGAGTACGAAAAGATCAGAAGAAAAGTTCAATGTTTTTATATGGGTCCCAAGGGGGTGTGCAAGATGAATTCGTCTAAACTTCCCCCTGTTCTTGATATTTCTAATTTGACTTCGACAGAAGATATTATTGAGTTTTTATATGATAGCTTTAAGAAGGAATATACAGGTCCCCAAAATATACTATATTTGCATGGGAAAAGGATTTTTTTTGATTTTAGAAATCTACACAACGATAAATTTCTATTTTTTTGGCATCTAATAAGTCTTTCAGAATCAGAAAAGTTTAATGTGTTACCGTGTAATAATGATATTTCATATACTAAATGTTCTGATCAAAATTGTCTTACCCAAAATAATTTTATTATATTACCAAATGGGAAAAAAAGAAACATATGTTTCTACAGAGGAATCCGGATTCATTGGATTAAAAAAATTATTGAATTGGCTAACAATATAGATCCTTTTATAAAGGAATGGGAATGGGAGCATAAGGGAAAAGGAAAGGACTATAATGTTCGTTTTGAGCATGAGAATACCGACTATTTAGTTGTCTTATCTGTGAGAAAAACTGGATTTTTGTTTGTAAGTGCATTTCCTCTTTTCTATGTAAATAAAAAGCAAATTTGCGATACACAATATGCAGATTATCAAGCATCTAAAACCGCTATGCAAACAGCTGCCAATGCTGAAAAAAAATAATACCGGCTCTCGCTTTGCGAATGCCGGCACGTCTCCTTCTACAACATGGTAGATGAGCTATTATTAATATAACCTATAGGTTACTTTTTGTCAAGATAATGTGAATAAAATGCAAAAATAATATAAAGCAAATGTATAGACAAAGTAAAAAAATCGTAAATTCTTTAACGGAGGGACTTTGTATAAGATTGTAACGGTTGTTTTTAAAAGTATAGCTTTTGTGTTGCATCAGGACATCAATGAGGGATAATTCTAATTTGTTCACCAAATCCTTCATACTAAACTCAATATAAAATCAGTAAAATTTAGAAAAACCTGCTTGGTAGACCTACCAAGGCGTTTTCCCGCTCAGCCAGCCGTATTTCGCCCAGTGTTCCCGATCGGTCGGGTTCAAGTCTGTTTTTTGCATCATTCCCATTGCTTTAAAGACTGCTTTCGTCTTTATTCCCGGCTTAACTTTCCCCAGGCTATTCACAATCTTCTTTGCCAAACGAGTAACTTCTTTTTCGATCCGGGCCTTCTTTTTGGCCGGAACCCCCTCCCAATTGATCGCCCTTATGTTTTTCGCATAGCCGTAACTGCGGGGTATCCCCCAGAAGAAAAACTGCCGCCGCAGATCTTCCGTCACTTTTTTTGCCCCGGCGCCCGCTGCGGTTGAAACGGCCAGTCCGATTTTCCGGAACATGTGCGGATGAGGCCGGTGCCCCATCCACCGGTATCCCATATGGTCGAGGAAGGTCTTGAGCTGGCCGGTAATCCCGAAAACATAGCATGGGGAATCAAGGACCACCAGATCGGCTTCCTCAATCGCCCTGACCACCGGCTGCACAATCTCGGCATGGGGGCAGAAAAGTTCGCCTTTGACGAAACAATTAAAACAACCGACACAGAAAGGAGGGGTGTCGTGCGGCATAAAAAATTCAACGATCTCCGTTTTTTCACCGGCCAGTTTATCCAAGAACAGCCTGGTGATATTGTAAGTACTGCCATGATGCTCTTGTCCATGGATGACGGTAATCTTCATTGATGGTCATCTCCTTAAAAGATCATTACCTATTACTTATTCCATCTTTACCATAAATATCCTTTGATACAAAAAATAATTACCCAAACAAGTCGGGAACGCGAGAAGGGTATTAGTGCAAAACTCAGTTCATTATTAAATAATCTTTGGAAAAGGAATTATAAAGATAATTGTCGAAATAGTCAACAAAATAAAGATCGCCAATTATTGGCGAGAGTTAAAAAACAAAGGAGGGTTTGGGTTGGAATCTTTGGAATATCAGGTTCATCCAAAAGAGAGGTTGTATTTTGGAATCCGTCTTGTTGTTTCGATCTTGATTTATTTCCTATTAATTTCAATGCTTCTAGAGGCGACAAGGATGCCGGATCTGATTGTAATAATCATTTATGTAGCTATATTTGGCCTGTATATTTTATTTAACCATGGCATTCTAATAGGGTATCTTAAAGGAAATGCGATCCGGATAAACCAAAACCAGTTTCCGGAGATCTATGCGGTAGTTGAAGAGTGCAGTAAAAAATTGGGGCTGGAGAAAATCCCCACGGTTTATCTGGTACAAGCAGGCGGGTTGCTTAATGCTTATGCTACCAGATTTTTCGGCCGGAATTATGTTGTGCTTTATTCCGATATACTTGAAACAGCCTTCGAAGAAGGCAATAAAGCGATTGAATTCATTATCGCCCACGAACTTGGACATATCAAAAGAAAGCATATGACGAAAAATCTCCTCCTTTTCCCTTCAGCATTCATTCCTTTTTTGGCAAAAGCTTACTCGCGGGCTTGTGAATACACATGTGATCAGATTGGGTTGGCGTTTTCCCCTGCCGGGGCTATTTCCGGACTACTTGTCTTGGCCGCCGGGAAACAGCTATATAAAAAGGTTAATACTCCCGAGTATTTATTATCGGCCAATGAAGAACGGGGTTTCTGGAAATGGTTTGCGGAGATCGTTTCGACCCATCCGAACTTGCCCAAGCGGATCCAGCAAATGTCCAAAACTCCTTTCCAAACGATAGCGGTAGGCTATGCCCAACCTTTTGGAGGTTAAAATTTGGGTTGGCGAAAGGAAGTTAAGAGGAGCCCCAATTTGTACACGATTAAGCATTAACGAAATCTATAAGTATAAAAAGAGCGCCGTTCCTGACAGAGGAGGAAGGCGCTCCTTTTTAGCGACGAGCCGTGCATGGAGCGTAATCATAAACTGGTCTCTAGATCCCAAGTAACCTCTTGATCGACGAAGGTATAATAATACATTTTTTCACTAATACTGCCTGTTAAACGGCTAGGATCGACAGGTAATTCGTAATTGGCTATGTATTTTCCCATAAACTGGCCATCCATCTGGTTAGTACTGCCATCATCGAAAGTCCATAGGCAAGGAATCAAATTTGTGCCGACCCATAAATCGTAGGTGTCTTCTTTTATCTCCAGACGAATATACCAATCCATTTTAGCGGAAGAGACAGACCCCTCTATCGTCCATGAATCATCATCTAAAGCGTGGGAATCCTCTATACTGGCGGTAACTTCATCTACATGGAGGATCAACACTAGGGGTTTTTCCGCCTCCGGGTCTACTTCCGGGATGGTGACTTTGAACGAAGCTTGCTGGTTAATAGTAATTATTTCCCCGTTTGGCGCAGTACCGGTACCGGTGTTTTTTATAAAAATCTCCCCTTTGTATTGTTTAGCACCTCCACCGCCCACGATTACTTTCGCTTGATCGCTCTTTGCCGGGTCAGCGACGCTGGTGGCTTTGATATAATATACACCGGGATCATCCGGGGCTTGATAAAACCCGGTATCTGGATCAATTGTTCCGCCGTTGGGTGTAATCACGCTCCAGGTGACATCGGTACTGATCGAACCTGTTTTTGTGACGGTCGCATCAAATTGCACAGTACCTTCTGGCATAAGAGCCACCACCTTTGGAGCTACCGTAACCTTGAGAATCGTACCATTTCCGTTTCCACCGCTACCGCCGCTTTTACCGCAGCCGGAAAAAATAAAGAGGCTGAGCGTCAACGAAAAGATCAATATAGTAAGTCTTGATTTACGCATCCGGCATCCATACCTCCTTTTTGTTAATATTTAACATTTAGATATTACACTAAGAAACTCAACAAATTCTCAACATGTATGCATTTCGGTGGATATGGGTTTGTCTTGGGTTAAAGTAAAACCCTTCTTTAAAATGAGAGCAAAAGCGGTCAAGTAAACTCCTTTCATTAATGATATGCTGTACCAGGAGGTGAGATCGTGGAAAGCCGGGATAAGGTGTTGGCGGTCCAACGGATGCAGGATTTTATCGAAGAACATATCACCGAACCAATTACCCTAAAAATGCTTGCGGATGTCGCCCGGTATTCGCCATGGCATACCGGGCGCATTTTTAAAGAGTTAACCGGCAAATCGCCTTTTGCCTACATCCGGGCAAGGCGCTTAACCCAGGCTGCTCTTCAGCTGCAAGCGAGCGAAAAGCCAAAGATTATCGATGTGGCTTTCGATTTTGTCTTTGACTCTCATGAAG
This sequence comes from Bacillota bacterium, assembly GCA_029782135.1. Taxonomy (GTDB): domain Bacteria; phylum Bacillota; class UBA4882; order UBA10575; family UBA10575; genus JAAYGU01. Next base: position 41,563 of record JAKOVI010000075.1, on the reverse strand, counting down.
GGTTTACGCGGGCGTTTTCACGGGAATTTGGCGTATCACCGCAGCGGTTTGCCCGTGAGAAGGGCAACCACGGGGTGAAGCTGTTTATGCCGGACCGGCTCCGCGATTATTACCGCAAATTACAAAGAGGAGTGGAGGAAATGCCGAAAAACGCGAACATTAATACGGTCTTTGTGCAGGTGGTTGATCGCCCGGCCCGCAAGGTGATTCTAAAGCGGGGGGTGAAAGCGACTCATTACTTTGAATACTGCGAAGAAGTTGGTTGCGAGGTTTGGGAAATCCTGTCCGGGATCAAAGAAGCCTTATATGAACCGGTCGGAATGTGGCTGCCGGAGAAATTCCGCCGGCCGGGGACCTCGGAGTATGTACAAGGAGTTGAGGTTCCGGTTGATTATAACGGGGCTATTCCGGAAGGGTTTGAGGTTATGGAATTGCCACCCTGTAAGATGATGGTCTTTCAGGGACCGCCCTATAACGATGAAGAGTCTGAAAAGGCGATCGGGGATGTGTGGACAGCGATAAAGAGTTATAACCCGGAACTTTATGGTTTCCGCTGGGCTGACGAGGACGGACCCAGGTTTCAACTGGCTCCCATGGGATACCGGGGGTATATTGAAGCCCGGCCGGTCAGGCCGTTGAACATGAAAGAGGAAGAGTCAACAAGATTCATTTATAAGATTATCTGCTAATCCGCAGGCCGTTTCCGTTTAACGGGAGCGGCCTTTTTGCTTAAAATTTCTACTTGACAGTGGGCGAAAGGAAGTTTATGATCATCATAGATACCTATACGGGTATGAGTATACTTAACTAGGAGGGATTGGAGAAGATGAAGACCAAGTGGTCATGGGTAACAGGCGGATTAATCCTTGGTTTATGGAACATCCTGATTTTTTTAAGCGGAAATCACTTAGGAACAACGACCGCTTATGCGCAGACCACCGGGTATCTTACCCAGTTTTTTACCACTGTGATCCCGGTTAGCGCCTGGACGGCCGGAACTTGCGGGACGGGAAGCACGCTGGGCGTTAGTTGGCAGTGGTATTTGGTATTAGGGATTTTCTTGGGCGGATTAACGGCAAGATTGCTCCATGGGAAGCAAAAAGCGGACTCCGTCCCGAAGCTGTGGCAGGAGAGGTTTGGTTTTCGCCCCCGTCTGCGTTACCTGCATGCGTTTGCCGGCGGATTTTTGCTGCTTTTCGGCGCGAGAATTGCCGGGGGTTATACCAGTTCGCACGTGATTAGCGGGATGAGTCAGCTGGCGGTCAGCGGCCTGTTCTTCGGCGGCGCTGTATTTGCCGCAGCGATTCCGGTTGCGTTACTGCTCTATCGAAAGGGGGGCGCCAGATGAATCCAGTACCGGCGATTATCTTTGGGCTCGGCTTTGGTTATATCTTGTACCGGGTTGGCGCTTTGGATTTCCACAATATTATCAATACTCTGCGGCTGAAAGATTTGACGATTGCCAAATTTATGCTCTTTAGCGTGGCGATCAGTGCAGCGGGGATCTTTAGTCTGCGCGCGCTCGGCTTGGTCTCATTGGACTTAATTCCCACCAATCCCTGGGCGAATCTGGCCGGGGGCCTGATCTTCGGGGTGGGTTTTGCCCTTGCCGGTTACTGTCCGGGGACGAGTATCGGTGCTTGGGCGGAGGGTAAGAAAGACGCCGGCTATACGATCCTCGGCGGTTTGCTCGGCGTGTTGGTTTATACGTTATTGCAACAATCAGGTTTACGATCCGGCACCAATTCTGGGGAAATTAGTCTGATTGATCTCCTTCCGTTCAATGCCTTTACAACCGCCGTCCTTTTCAGCGTGGCGCTGGGCGGTCTTGTTTATACCCTGGATTACTGGGAAGAAAAAAGAAAAGAACAGAGAAATGAAGGAGGGGTTTAAGTGCTTAAAAATCGTCAGCAAGCCGTTGTGTATCTGGCGGTAACAATCCTTGTTTTTCTGGTGATTGCCATCATCGGAGGTGGCTGGCCGCAAGCCGGTGCCGGTGAGGATGAACGCCAGGTGATCAAGGCAGCGGTGGCCGCCTATTTTGAAAGAATGCCGGATGATCTCTATAAGATCCCGGAGGCCGAGTTAAAAGCATTAATTGATCAGGATGATCCGGACATTTTCATTCTCGATATCCGCGGGGCAGCGGATTATGCGGCCGGTCATATCAAAGGCGCAGTCAATATTCCTTTTGCCGAAATAGGGAGGAACCTGAATAAACTCCCGGCCGACCGGATGATCATTGTCTACTGTTATACCGGTCAAACCGGAGGCCAGACGACGGCTGCCTTAAACTTAGCCGGTTACCAAGCCCGTTCTCTAAATGGCGGGATGAATAATGGATGGCTAAAGATGGGCTATTCGGTTGTCACCGATTGATTGTTGTGCAGATTGAATTGTTCTTCAGTCTAAACATGCGAGGCGATCTTATACCTCCACGGGGAAAATCCTTAAGTGGAGGTGTTTTTTATGCTTTCAAAAAGAAGGTGTTTTCGGGTTGGTGGAATACACTTTAATATAATGAATACAAAATTAAAAATTCAGGAATTAGGAGGGGTAAAGTGAGCAGACTCCTGTCTTCAGTTGGGATCGTGCTTGGCGGACTTATAACCGGTTATCTGTTTCGTCTGATGATTGACCACAACCTGATTCGGCCTGGCCGCCCGGTGGGTGAGATTCGGAAAATCCTGCAAAAAATCGCCTTATTAGGTTTGAACCCGGTTGCGTTCATCGGGGCAATCTGGGTGGTGGAGTGGCGGCATCTTGAAGTGGCGGCGATGCCGTTGATCGGAATGGTCAATCTGTTGACCGGAGGGATTCTGGCTTATTTTATGGCCAGGCTTTTAAAAATGACCCGGTACCAAACGGGGGCCTATATTGTTTGCGGTTCGTTTGCCAATATCGGTTCCGTCGGGGGACTGGTTTGCTACTATTTCTTTGGCGAGCCTGGTTTTGCTTTGGTTTCCTTTTATAAACTTCTGGAAGAGTTCCTCTATTATGCTGTCGGTTTCCCAGTCGCCAAATCCTTCAGCACGTCGGCGGCCGGGGGCGAAAGGTTCATTAAACGATTGAAGACGATCCTGACCGATCTTTTTGTCCTGGTTCTGTTGAGCAGTATCTTTCTAGGCTTTGCCCTTAATCTTAGCGGTCTTCCGCGGCCCGCATTCTATCAGCAGATTAATTTTATTGTGATTCCTCTCAGCTCCTTTTTGCTCTTGGTTTCGATTGGCATGGCCTTAAAGTTTCGGCGGATGGGCCCATACTTAAAACCCGGTTTTTTGGTGGCGGCGATTAAATTTATCGTCGTTCCCTTGCTCGCGTTTGGTTTTGGAACCTTGGCGGGCTTGGGGAGGGTTTATAATGGGCTGCCTTTAAAAGTAGTGGCTGTTTTGTCGGCGATGCCTGTCGGCTTTACGGCGATGGTACCGCCCACGATCTACGATTTGGACGTCGATCTGGCCAATACTTGCTGGCTGGTGACCACCGCCCTGTCGACCTTTATTGTTGTGCCGCTCCAGTATTTTCTGCTGGTTTGAAGGGTGCATAACGGAAGCGTAGATGATCCGTAAAATAGGGAAGAAAAGCACGAAGAATAGAGGTTAATTCAGAAGTGGAACTTGTTGGTTAGTAAGGAGGAGCTTCGGCCGGGAAGCCCTCTTTTTTTTACGGTAGCCGTGCTAAACCTGGAAGCTATTAGGAAATATTTCTTGGATCGTTTCCGGAGAGGCTAAGACTATCGGGCCTTATTTTATCCCATTTTTGATCCAGGTCAAATTAATAATTGCGGCCTTCTGCTATAATGAAAGCGACATAAAAAAGAAAGAAGGGAAAAGCATGGCAAAGAAATCTTTTGAACAGGTAAAAAACGAGCATTTAAAAACACTCGAACAATATGTGCCGGTGGTCGACCGTGTGCATGGGAAAAGTCACCCGGAATTTCATGAAGTCCATAAATTATTCGTAGCGATTAACCAGAAGATTAAAGCAGCCGGCGGGGCAAGACCGGAATTGGAGCGCGAATTCGAGCAATTACGGGAAATTACAGCCAACTATACCGTGCCCGGCGATGTCTGCGAAAGCTATGAAGCAGTCTACCGGATGCTGGCGGAGTTGGACGAAGCGTATCAGAGTTGAAGGTATTCCGGGGAAATAAGTGGGGAAAGGTGGTGAGCAGGATGCAGCGGTTGATTTTGCGCAGTAAAAACAAGATTGCCCTGGTTAGTGGTCTTTTGCTCGCCGTTGGCTTTCTGAGCGAGTGGATGCTGGACCAGGCAGCGATCTTCGAAGGGGCTTTAATCATTGCCGCGCTTTTTGGGGTGGCGCCGATTGCGATCCAGGCTTATCAAGCGCTCAAAGTAATAGTGGTGAGTATCGATCTTTTAGTTACAATCGCCGTCATTGGAGCGTTTTTCATTCAAAACTACGAAGAAGCGGCTATTGTCACATTCCTCTTCCTCTTCGGCGCTTATTTGGAGCAGCGTACCTTAAACAAAACGCGTTCCGCGATCAAAGAATTGACGGAGATGGCCCCGGAAAGCGCTCTCAAACGGATGGAGAATGGCGAATTTGCCGAGGTCGCAGTGGAAGAGGTCGATGTCGGTGATGTCTTGCTGGTGAAAACGGGGTCGAAAGTTCCTGTTGACGGGAGAGTGATCGCCGGGGAAGGCAGTATCAACGAAGCCAGCATTACCGGGGAATCCTTTCCCGTGGCCAAAGAAAAAGGGTCAAAGGTTTATGCCGGGACGATCCTGGATAATGGCACACTCCAAATTGTTGCCGACCGGGTGGGTGAAGATACGACCTTTGCGAAGATCATAGAACTGGTTGAGGAAGCACAGGACGCCAAATCGGCGGCCGAGCGGTTCATCGACCGCTTCGCCAAATATTACACCCCGGTGGTCCTTGTCCTCGCTGTGCTCGTCTGGTTATTCTCGCGCCGGCTGGAACTGGCGATTACGATTCTCGTGCTCGGTTGCCCGGGCGCCCTGGTGATCGGCGTTCCGGTCTCGCATGTTGCCGGGATCGGTAACGGCGCCAAGCATGGGGTGCTCCTCAAAGGCAGTGAAGTGATCAGTGACTTCAGCCGGGTGGAGACCATTGTCTTTGATAAAACCGGAACGCTGACGGCCGGCCGCCCGGCGGTGGCAGAAAAGGAATATTACGGGGAGAATATAGAGGAAGCATTGGCCCTTCTGGCCAGTGTGGAACGGGAGTCGGACCACCCGTTGGCCAAGGCGGTGCTTGCCGCGCTTGGTCCGGCGAAATTCGCAACGGTTGAGGAGACCGAAGTGGTGAAGGGGGCCGGCATTGTCGCGCGGGTAAAGGGGCGCCGCGTGGCGGTGGGCAACCGCGCCCTCATGGAACGGGAAAAAGTCGAACTTGATGAAAAAGCCCGCGCGGATATGGAACGTTTCGAAAAGAACGGCAATTCACTGGTCCTGGCGGCCGTGGATGGGGAACTGAAGCTATTGCTGGGGGTACGGGATCAGATCCGGCCGGGGGTGAAAGAGGACCTCCGAAGGCTGAAGATATTGGGCGTCAAGAACCTGGTGATGCTATCCGGTGATAATCAGGGAACGGTCGATCTGGTCAGCCGGGAACTCGGCCTTACCGAAGCACACGGTAATATGCTCCCGGAGGATAAAGCAGCCTATATCAAGCGGTTAATCGAGGAGGAAGGGCAAATTGTCGCCTTCGTCGGCGATGGAGTTAATGACAGCCCGTCTTTGGCTTTTGCCAACATCGGGATCGCGATGGGCGGGGGGACCGATGTGGCGATTGAAACCTCCGATGTGGTCCTAATGAACTCCGATTTTAGCCGTCTCCCGCATGCGCTCGGATTAGCCAAAGCGACGGCGCGGAATATGAAAGAGAATATTGTCATCGCCGTCGGTGTGGTCTTGGTCTTGTTGGCCAGTCTCCTCTTCAGTGACTGGATGAACATGTCGATTGGAATGTTGGTGCACGAAGGGAGCATTTTAGCTGTCATCTTAAACGGGATGCGCCTGCTGCGGTATAAATTACGCTGATCGACCCTTGGCGGTTGAGGTTGAACGGGTCAGGAGCTGTGCCCGCCCCCAAGTCGCTAACTATAGACGTCACAGAGGAAATAATCTGAAAGGAGAGTGGGAAAATGAAAAAAGCGACGCTTCAATTGGAGACCTTGACTTGTCCTTCCTGTGCGCAGAAGATCGAGAAAGCCGTAAAAGCATTGGCCGGCGTGGAGCAGGAAAGCGTGAGTGTCCTCTTTAACGCCAGCAAAGTAAAGCTAAACTTTGACGAGGAAAAGATCTCAATCGCCCAAATCGCGGAGGCAATCACCGCCCTCGGTTATGAAGTGCAAAAATCGCAAGTAAAATAGGGAAGACCAGTCGTGCAAAGAACAAAGGGTTTGCCTGTGTGCCGCTCCCTCGCGCGGGAGCGGTTCGTCTTTGAAGGCATAATCAGGCGCAGAAAGCCGGAGAAAACAGGATTATAAAAGGAAAGCATAAAATTATAAATACGGCTTGACATTGACGTTACGTCAAGGTGTATAGTGTGATCGTCAGGAGGCTGAGAACATGGAATATACGGTGCAAAAACTCGGGAAATTGGCGGGGATCAGTACCCGGACCCTTCGTTATTACGACCAAATCGGCCTGCTTAAACCGGCCCGCATCAATGCGTCCGGGTACCGGGTCTATGGCCAAACGGAGGTTGACCGGCTGCAGCAGATCCTCTTCTACCGGGAGTTGGGGGTCAATCTGAACGAGATCAAGCGGATCATTGACGCCCCCACCTTTGACAGTTTACAAGCCCTTAAAGAACACCGCCGACAGCTTCTTGATAAGAAAAGCCAATTGGAACTGTTAATCGCGAATGTCGACAAGACAATCGCGGCGAGAGAAGGGAGGATAACGATGACGGACCAAGAAAAATTCGAGGGTTTCAAAGAGAAACTGATTGAGGAGAACGAGCGCAAGTACGGCAAGGAATTCGGGAAAAATACGGCACAGAAGCGGTTGAAGCCTCCAACCGGGCATTTCTCAAAATGACAAAAGAGGATTATGAGCGCTTTGAGAAGCTGGGCGAAGAAGTCCTGTCGACTTTAAAGGCGGCAATGGCGACCGGCGATCCGGCCGGCGAACTCGGGCAGAAAGCGGCGGATCTGCACCGGCAGTGGTTAACTTATACGTGGGGGCAGTATGATCAAGAGGCCCATGCCGGATTGGCCAGGATGTATGTTGATGATCCGCGTTTCGCCGCTTACTATGACAAGGTACAACCCGGAGCGGCGGTTTTCCTGCGTGATGCGATTCTTGTTTATACGGGAGCGAAAAAATAACCCTGATGTTTATCTTACTTGTTTTAGCGGGTAACGTTCTTGACACCCCTTGTTTCGGCGGCTTGTGAAACAAGGGGTGTTTTTTCATCGTAACTTCCAGTAACTTTTTTATATGATTTAAAATACTTTGGAAAACTGCTGCCGCTTATTGGCATTATTCATAATGGTTATAATACGATCAAAGAAGCAGGAGAATATTTTTTCATGGAGAATACTTATTTTTGTATACAGAACGTGTACGTTACGTTCTGAAATTTTATAGGTTATTTTAAGGAGGTAAGTTGTTGTGTCCAAAAAGGTTCTCATCCTTATCATTGCGGTAGTTGTGGTAGTGGCACTTGCCGCTGTTTATTTTACCAGAACTTCCGCTCCTGAGGTCGCGGGTGGTGCCAAAGGCTTTAAAATCGGCATCATCACCGGTACGGTCTCCCAGAACGAAGACGAGTACCGGGGGGCAGAAGCGGCCATTGCCAAATATCCTGGTCTGCTCAAACACGTTACCTACCCCGACAATTTCATGCAGGAACAAGAGACCTACATTGCACAAATCACCGGTTTAGCTGCTGATCCGGAAGTGAAAGCCATTGTGGTCAACCAGGCTGTTCCCGGTACGATCGCTGCTGTCCGCCGGGTTCGTGAAACCCGCCCGGATATGATCTTCATCACCGGTGAACCGCACGAAGATCCGCCGCTGCTCGAGCGGGAGGTTGAGGTATCCCTCATTCCGAACCAGCCGGCCCGGGGTAAGACAATCCCGCAACTGGCGAAAGAGATGGGCGCCAAAGCGCTGCTCCACTACTCCTTCCCGCGGCATATGTCCTATGCGCAATTGGCTGAACGGCGTGACCTGATGAAAGCAGAATGCGAAAAATTAGGGATCGAATTCGTGTTTGTCAATGCGCCCGACCCGATGGGCGAAGGCGGAATCCCTGCCGCCCAGCAGTTTATTTTGGAAGACGTACCCCGTCAGGTTGCGAAATACGGCAAGGATATCGCCCTCTTCTCCACCAACTGTGCGATGCAGGAGCCGTTAATTGCCGCCGCGATGAAGACCGGCGCGATTTTCCCGGAACAATGCTGCCCGAGCCCGACCCATGGTTACCCGGGTGCCTTGGCGCTTGAAATTACCGATGAGATCAGAGGTAACTTCCCCGCGATTATGGAAGCCATCGATAAGAAGGTCGTCGAATCCGGACGGGCTGGCCGTTTTGCGACTTGGCCGGTGGCAACCGGTTACCTCCATTCGCTTGGTGGTGTTGAAGTCGCGAAGTTAGCCCTCGAAGGCAAATTGGATCTTAACGATATCGATGCCGTTGCTGCTGTGATCAGTGAGGTTGCCGGCACGGAAATCAAGATGGAACGGCTCAGCAATAACGGTAATTTCTATATGTATATTGTCGATTCTCATATCTTTGGGAAATAAAAGCGCTTTTTAACTTGTCCAGAGGAGACGGAAAGGCGGGGCGAACGCGCCCGCCTTTTCGCCCTTATGGCGCCCCTTGCGGCGCCATAATTCTTACCGAGAGGGGTTTTGCAAGTTGCCTGGAAATTCAGTGCTCGAACTCAAAAATATTACCAAAAGTTATTTCGGCAATACTGTCCTGAAAGGGATCAACCTTTCCGTCAAGCCAGGAGAGATTCATGCTGTCGTCGGAGAAAACGGCGCTGGAAAATCCACTCTAATGAATTTGATCTTCGGGATGCCCGTGATTCACGAGACCGGCGGTTTTGAGGGCGAGATTTTCATGGATGGACAAGCCGTGAAGATTGACTCCCCCCGGCAGGCGATGGAGTTGGGCATCGGGATGGTTCACCAGGAGTTTATGTTGATTCCGGGTTTTACCGTAATGGAAAATATTAAACTGAACCGCGAACCGACCAAACCCAATCCGGTCAGTAAAATCCTTGGCCCATCGATGGAGACCTTGGATTATCAGGCGATGAGCCACGACAGCAAAACGGCTCTGGAGAAACTAGGTTTGGAGATCGATGAAAGTGCTTATGTTTCCCGCCTGCCGGTTGGCTATATGCAATTTGTGGAGATTGCCCGGGAAATCGATAAAAAGAATGCCCGTTTAATTGTGTTTGACGAACCGACTGCTGTTTTGGCCGAGAGTGAGGCGGAACATCTGATTGCGGCGATGAAACGCCTGGCGGAACAAGGAATCGCGATTCTCTTTATTACCCACCGTTTGGATGAAGTGATGGCGTGCAGTGATACGATCACGATTCTCCGGGATGGTGAATTGGTGAAGACCCTGGTCCGGAAGGAAACCAGTGTGGAACAGATCGCCGAGTTGATGGTCGGCCGGAAAGTGGAACGCGGTCATCTGCCGCCCCGCTCCGTTGAACCCAGTGACGATGATATTATCCTGGAGTTAAAAGATCTGACCGTTGAGATGCCGGGTGAGCGGGTCCGTGGTTTAGACCTGAAAGTACGCCGGGGCGAAATTTTAGGCATCGGCGGCCTGGCCGGTCAAGGTAAGGTCGGGATTGCCAACGGGGTGATGGGGTTATATCCGGCGACCGGAGAGGTCATCATCGACGGGAAAGCCCTTAAGCTTAATGACCCGAAAGCCGCTTTGGATGCAAGGATGGCCTTTGTCTCCGAAGACCGGCGGGGTGTTGGTTTGTTATTGGATGAATCAGTGGCGGTTAATATTGTTTTATCCAGTGTGGAAGCGCAGAACAAGTTCCTGCGGCGGACAATCATTCCCGGCGTCCGTCTGCTTGACCAGAAAGCCGTACGCGAGTACGCGATGAAAATCATTAAAGACTTGGATATCCGCTGCACCGGTCCGAATCAACCGGTTCGCCGGCTTTCCGGCGGTAATCAACAAAAAGTCTGTTTGGCCCGCGCCTTCTCTTTGCAACCCGAGATCCTCTGGGTTTCCGAACCGACGCGGGGGATTGATATTGGTGCGAAACAACTGGTTCTTGATCTCCTGGTGCAATTTAACCGGGAATATGGCATGACGATTATCATGACTTCCAGCGAACTTAATGAATTGAGAAGAATCTGCGATCGCATCGCCTTAGTTTATAGAGGGAAGGTTGCCGGAATCCTGAAACCGGATGCCTCCGATGTGGACTTCGGTTTAATGATCTCCGGTAAGCAGCCGGTAAAGGAGGTTGGTTGAGATGGAATTGAACATGTCGAAAATTAAGAGGCTCTGCAGCCCTGACCATCTCAGAAACTTTTATGAGAAATTTGGCTTGCCGCGTCTGATTATCAGTCTTTTCCTTTTGGGCCTCTTTATTCTGGCCTTCATTATGAAGATGGATCTGACCATTCTCCTTAGCGCTTCCCTGGACCGGATCGGAATGAACGGTCTGTTGGTCTTGGCGATGCTCCCCACTCTGGTGACGGGGGTTGGCCTCAACTTCGGCCTCCCGGTCGGTTTTGTCTGCGGCCTGGTCGGCGGGGTCATCAGTCTGGAGTATAATTTAACCGGTTTCACCGGGCTGTTTACCGCCATGCTCTGCGCCCTGCCCCTGGCAATCCTGACGGGTTATCTATATGCCGCCCTGCTGGAACGGGTCCGCGGTCAGGAGATGATGGTCGGGACCTATGTCGGTTTTGCGGTGGTGGCCGGGATGTGTATCTTCTGGCTGACGGCTCCCTTTAGGAATCCGTCCATGGTCTGGGCGATCGGGGGAACGGGGGTGCGCGTCACCATTACTTTGTATGAGCATTACAGTAGAATCCTCAATGATTTCCTTGCCTTTAAACTCTTTGGGGTGACGATTCCGACTGGTTTATTGTTGTTCTTTGGCTTCTTCTGCTGGCTGGCCCATCTCTTTTTCCGGACCCGGACCGGGATGGCCATGGTTGCCACCGGCGCCAATCCGATGTATGCCATGTCTTCCGGGATTAACGTCCGTCGCATGCGGTATATCAGTGTCATGCTCTCGAACACCCTGGCGGCGATCGGGGCGATTGTCTATGCCCAAAGTTACGGCTTTTTACAGTTATATACAGCACCACTTTATATGGCTTTTCCGGCCGTAGCTGCCGCCCTGATTGGCGGGGCGACCCTCAAGAAGGCAACGGTTGGTCATATCATCATCGGGGTGGTTCTCTTCCAAACGCTCTTGACCATTGCCTTACCGATCACCCAAACTGTGCTGCAGGGGACGGATATCAGTGAAATCGCCCGGATGATCATCAGTAATGGCATGATCCTCTATGCGTTAACGAGGACCGAGAGGGGGTAAAAAAATGAACGAACCAAAAATTACACCACAAACCTTGCCGGAGAAAACAGCAGGTCAAGTAAAAACGGGAAAGAAATTTGAAGGGATCATGGGCGAGTTATATGTTCCGCTCTTCTTTGCTGTACTCTGTTTGCTGGGGATCGTTGCCGCCGGTCTGAATCCTCGCTTTCTCCTGAATGAGATCATTATCCGTCTGGCGAGAAACTCATTCCTTGTTTTATCGCTGATCATCCCGGTGATTGCTGGGTTGGGCTTGAACTTTGGAATTGTGATTGGCGCGATGTCGGGACAAGCGGCCCTGATTATCATCACCCATCTGGAAATCGGGGGATTGCCCGGATTTCTCCTGGCCGCCCTCATTTCGGTTCCATTCGCGCTCATTACCGGTTATTTAACCGGGTTGGTCCTGAACCGGGCCAAAGGGCGGGAGATGGTGACCGGGTATATCCTGGGGTTCTTTGCAAACGGTGTTTACCAGTTGATCTTTTTGGTCTTGGTCGGCACTCTGATTCCGATGTCGAATCCGAAGATGATGCTTTCTTCCGGGATTGGGCTCCGGAATACCATTGACTTAATTGCGATCAACAAAGCGCTGGATAATGCCCTGCTCAGTTCGGTAAGACTGGGCGCTTTCAAGATCCCCTGGGCGACTTTCCTGGCGATCGGCCTCTTGTGCCTCTTTACTTCCTACTTTACCAAGACGAAACTGGGGCAACAAATGCGGGCCGTCGGTCAGGACCGCCACATTGCCGCGGTTTCCGGGATTAACGTCGACCGGATCCGGCTGATCGCGATTATGATCTCGACGGTCCTGGGTGCTTGGGGGCAGTTGATTTATCTCCAAAACATCGGTACCTTTAACACCTACAACAGCCACGAACAGGTTGGGATGTTTTCGATTGCGGCCATTTTAATCGGCGGTGCTTCGATCTCGAAGGCAACGATCTGGAACGCCCTGGTTGGCGTCTTGCTCTTCCATACCCTGTTTGTGGTCTCGCCTCTGGCCGGCCAAAGGATCCTGGGGATCCCGCAGGTTGGTGAGTACTTCCGCAGTTTCCTTGCTTATGGGATCATTGCCGTTGCCCTGGCCCTTCATGCCTGGCAGACGAAGAAAAAGGCGGCGAGCAGGGAGAAGGAATAAGGAATTGATCACTGAATACCCTGAATACAGTGTGAGGCCAGACTCCAAGGAGTCTGGCCTCTTTTTGCCAAAAACAATGACACAGAATCGATAAAGCGTAGTAATGAAGCTGGACAGACGTGAAGGCTTCGGGATAAAAGATATTTTGCCGGAATATTTAACACGAATGAGCGGAATTTTCCCCTTCCATTAACCGGCAGTTGAATTATAAATTATAGTAAAGAAAATTCATCGTTACAGGAGGGGTTCCGGTGAAATTTAGACTGATCGTTTTACTTATTGTCGCGGGGATGCTAATCATCGTAACCGGCTCGGTGGTTGCGGCCGTTGAGGGATATCTGGACGGGGTGACCCATTTCCGGCACGCTTCGCTTCGAATTGAGGGGGGAAAGGTGGTATATTTTGACCCTTACGGGATTAAGGGGGAACCGCGGGATGCCGATATCGTCTTCATCACGCATACGCATGACGATCATTTCATACCCTCCGACATCCGTAAGGTGCTCAAGGATGGCGGGGCGGTTGTTATCACCACTGATGGGGTTAATCGCCTGAAAAATCTAGGGTACCAAAACATCCTGGCGGTGGAGCCCAACCAGGCGCATCAGGTGGAAGGTGTCAATTTTACAACCGTCCCGGCTTATAATCCCGATAAAAGCTATCACCCGCGGAAAAACAATTGGGTCGGTTATGTGGTGACCCTGAAGGGTGTGAATTACTATATTGCCGGCGATACCGGATTGATTCCGGAGATGGAGGAGATCAAGGCGGATGTGGCATTTTTACCGGTGGATGGGGTCTACACAATGAAAGCCCAGGAAGCGGCGGAGGCGGCAAAACTCATTAAGCCGGCGGTGGCCGTCCCGATCCATTTCGGCGTGGTTGCCGGGAGCCGCACGGATGCCGAAAAATTTGTCAGCCTCCTGCCGGCGGAGATCAAAGGGGAAATCATCCAGGGGAAATAAACCGGTACAACCCCGGTCCTTTATAGCAAACTTCTTACTGGAGAGGAAAGGCGCCTTGCTATTCCTCTCAGTTTTTATTAAGGGAACGCTTAATGTGGCTTGAAGGGCAGTTTGTGGAGGAGAAAAGCAGTCAAACTGCCATAAAGGAGATAACTAAGGAAGTGAGTGAGGAGGGTCGGGAAGTCTGTCCGTAAATCCGGCCGGTAGTGAAAAGGCTGCGCCAACAATCCAAAGTGCAGAAAGAAGATGGCAAACCCGATGGCCAACCCTTTAAGCAGGTAATAACGGCCGGTAAAAACCTTGGAAAAGAGAAAGGCGATGAAGACACCCCAAAAGGAACCGACCCCAAGATGGATAAGAAAGGAAAAGACGGACTGCCAAAAACTATGTTGAAAATTCATAACCGCTTGTCCGGCTAAGTACAGCCAACAGAATTTGGTGAGGCTGAGCAGTTCAAGAAGTTCGGAAAGCAAACAGATCGCGATGGCGCTAATGGCTCCGGAAGCTGCTCCTCTAATGAATTCGTTTTCCGCTTCAAATCTCATCTGCATAATACACTCATTGTTTAGTTACTTTCCGGTGATACCATTAGTATGAGTTGTTAACGTCTTTCTATGCAAGGCGGTGTTTGGCGGAGTCTTTCTTGCCCGTAGCCGGGGCGGTTACCGCACCGGCCGGCGGTTAAAACCTGGACCCATAATTGAAATTTTTCAGGAAGGCCTTTGTCCGCTCATTGGTTGGTTGCCGGAAAATCTGTTCAGGGTTGCCTTCCTCAATAATCTGGCCTTTGTCCATAAAGAGAACACGGTCGGCGACTTCATAGGCGAACCCCATCTCGTGCGTCACAACCATCATCGTCATCTTTTCCTCAGCGAGGGTCCGGATTACTTTTAAGACTTCGCCGGTTAATTCCGGATCCAACGCCGATGTGGGTTCATCAAAAAAGAGGATATCCGGTTTCATCGCCAGGGCGCGGGCAATCGCCACCCGTTGGCTTTGACCGCCGGAAAGTTGGTAAGGATAAGCATGGGCTTTATCGCTTAAGCCGATCTTCGCCAGCAGTTCAAAAGCGATCGCCTGGGCGGCTTCCTCCGTCAGGCCGGCCACATGGACCGGCGCCTCGGTGATATTGCGCAGGACGGAAAAATGGGGAAAGAGATTGAAACTTTGAAAGACCATCCCCAAACGCGGCCGGATCTTCCGGAGTTCTTCCTCCGGAGCATAGCGGACCTGGCCTTTTGCGGTTGTTTCGATTATGGTTTTCCCGGCAAAGACCACGGTGCCGCGGTCGATCTTTTCCAGCAAGGTCAGGCAGCGCAAGAGGGTGCTTTTCCCCGAGCCCGAAGGACCAATTACGGCCAGGACTTCACCTTGCGAGATCGTAAAGGAGACGTCGTTCACGGCTTCCAGACCGTCAAAATTTTTAACGAGGTTTTTTACTTCGAGAATCGGCATGCTTGCACCCTCCTACCGGTAATAACTCAGTTTTTTCTCGGCTTTCTCAAAGACCTTGGTTACCACCCAGTTCATAATGAGGTAAAAGAAGCCGGCGACGAAGAGTGGGACGGTGGAAAAAACCCGATTGGCTTCATTTCTGGCGACGCGGAACAGTTCGGAGATCCCGAGGATCTGCACGAGCGCGGTGTCTTTTACCAAGGTGATCACCTCATTGCTGATCGGGGGGAGAATCCGCTTGATCACCTGCGGAAGGATGATCCGGAAAAAAGTCTGCCTCCTGGTGAAACCTAAGACGGCGGCGGCTTCATATTGCCCGCGGGGAATTGATTCGATCCCGCCGCGGTAAATCTCGGCAAAATAGGCGGCGTAATTAAGGGAGAACGCAACGATCGCCGCTGTAAAACGGGGCAAATTGAACTTCAGACCTTCCGGGAGCATAGATGAGGGAGCAAAATAGAAGAAGATCAGTTGCAGGATGAGCGGGGTCCCGCGCATAATCAGGATGAAAAATCTGATCGGGGCGTTAATCAAAATAATTGGCGACATGCGTCCAAGCGTGATAAGCAGCCCTAAGGGCAAGGAGAAAAGCAGGGTGAGAAAGAATACCTGTAATGTGGTGAGCGCCCCGTTACAAAGGAGCAGAAGCATCTGGAAAAAACTAGCGCTGTCCCAGAAAGAAAGCATGATGAAAACCCCTTTTTCTATATTGTTCCGTTGCAATCGATCATATACCGTGGCAATCAATAATTGGCTGATAAGTGTTTATCTTTTGCGCAATTAGTGAAAAAGGGCTATGAGATTTGCGAAGAACTCACAACCCTTTTTGGAGATGATCGTTTACAGACAACAAAACACAATTGTGACCTTACTCTCACCCGGCTGTTCGCGGGGACTAAGTATTAGTTCGATAGTGAGTGCCGGTCCTCCTGCTTATTGACCAAGGACCGTGATGTCCCGCCCGAACCACTTGGTGGAGATTTTGGCGAGCGTACCGTCTTTATGCATTGCTTCTAAGGTTTCCTGAACTTTATCCCTTAACTCCTGGTCGTTTTTGCGGAAGCCAATCCCGTATTCCTCGGAAGCCAAGGCTTCATCAAGCACGGCAAAGTTTTTGCTTTTTTGTTGGATATAATAACGGGCGACGATCTCATCCATCAGCACAACATCAAGCCCGCCCAGTTCGAGATCCATGAGCGCGGTCATATTGTCATCAAACTCAACAACCGCTGCCAGCTTGGCCTTGAATTCGGGTGCGCTGTTTAAGGCATCGTGCGCACTGGATCCGGCCTGGATGCCAAGTTTTTTCCCGGCCAGCTGGGAGAGGGAGGTATAACCGGAATTCGCCCGCACCACCAAAACCTGGCGGTTATTCATGTAAGGTTTGGAGAAGAGGATGGTTTTTTGGCGCTCCGGGGTAATCGTGAGACCATTCCAGATACAGTCAATATTTCCCGTATTAAGCTCTTGCTCCTTCGCATCCCAGTTGATCGGTTGGAGTTTCAGCGTCACCCCGAGCCGGGAGCAGACTTCGCGGGCCAGGTCAATGTCGAAACCGACGATCTGCCCCTTTTCATCGCGAAAACCCATCGGCGGGAAGCTGTCATCCAGTCCGAGGATGAATTGGCCCTTTTCTTTCACTTTCGTCCAGGAATTATCTTTCGCGGCGCCGACATAGCCCGCAAAGAGGAACACCAGGACAGTCACCAGTAACAGTCCCAAGGTAAAAGACCGTTTCATAAATAATCGCCCCTTTAGAATTAATATACATAAGCTAATTGTACTTGAAAATTACAAGATAGTAAAGGCTAAAAGTGTTAAAAAAGGGGCTTACTTCGGATCTTCATCCAACAGTCTTTTTTCACCGGAAATTTCCTGGAGTGGCTGGATATCCTGGGTGACTTCCAAGGTGCCCAGATACTCGCCCTGATCGTTGCGGACGGCGAAGTAACGGATCAGAACATAACGTGGGCCCATGCGAATCCAGAAGTCTTCATGGTCTTTGCGGCCGCTCTGCAGATCCTCGATCACTTTCTCGACAATGTGGACGCTGGCCGGGGGATGGCAGTTTTTAACGCTCCGCCCGATCACGGTTTTAGTACGGGAGAAGATCCGGTCCTTGCCGGAGAAATACTTAACGATCCCGTCACGGTCAACAAATGTCAGATCAACGGGCAGGGTATCAAAGATATACTGGATTTCTTCCGGGGAAAGGATCCCGGTGGGAAAGCGAAGATACCCGTCGGCCGGTTTTTCCCCTTCGGCTTGGGCTTTTGCTTCGACATTCACCCGCCGTGGTTTCCAAACTGGGGGCGGCTGGATCAGACAAAAGCCGATCGCGGTGCTTTCCTCGGCAACCTTTACCCATTCATCTTCAGTTAAGGTCTCGAGGGCCATTGGGAAGAGGATATTTTCCTCCTTAAAAATCATCTCGTTGACTTGGGAGACGGCGGCTTCAACTTTCGCCTTTACTTGTTCAGGAGAGCCCGTGTCGTTGGCGAGTGCCTTTTGGGCTTCTTTAATCGCCGCTCTGATCTGATCATCGACCCCCCACATCACTTGGGTGGGAGTAGTAATCCCGTATTTTTCAAGGAAGGGGAAGAGGAGGTTTTCTTTCCGGGTGTAATGCTTTTCGACCTGCGCCAACTTGTTCAGCGAACCGGTCAACTGCTCAAGTGCTTGGGGAGAATTGTCTTGGAGAAAAGCGGCCAACTGCGGCTTAATCTGCGTGCGGATGAGTTCTTCCAACGCCCGGTTTTCCTGTTTGAAGGTATGAACCGGGTGCCCAGGCTGGTCAGCGGCCGGCGGTTGGTGGATCTCCTCAATTGAACCTTTAAAGACGGAGGCATGGACATCACATAACCGTTGAATCTCTTCGACCGGTAATCCTTCCCGGACCAAGGCTTGCTCCATCTCCGCGATCTCGGCGGCGGAAACGCTCTGGAATACCTCTTCAAACTTGGCTTTAACTTCATCGACACTTTTTCCGCGGTGCAGTTCGCTGATGATCTCTTTTAAAACTTCCTGACGATACTCGCGATTGTTAATCAGTTCACTCATTTTCTTCCCTCCCGTTAATAAGTGCTTGGCGCCGAAGCCAACAGCAAGTAGTTGGTCTTTTCATCTTTTCCAAATGGCGCCTTTTCATACCGCCCGTCCCATCACTTATTGAAAGCGGACTGTTTGTCACCCTTTTCCCCGGCATGAGAAGAAGTGGACAGGTGTTAGCGGATTGTTCATATTTTGTTAAGAACGTATCACTATTATATAAATTAACCGGGTAAAAGTGAAGACATAATTATTGAGGAATGAAAGGTTTTTTTTCTTATTTGCAGAACTATTAAAAAATGGAGAAGGACTAGCTGACAATAATCGTTTAAAACTGGAGCGTATGAAGGATGGTATTTTGGTTTTTGAAAAAACGCGGTTCGTGGAGTTAAGGATCTTGGATAACGACTCTGACGAGCCGTTTTTTTTGTCGAAATTCAATGATTTTTACAGGTTTATAGAGGGGAGGGAAGTGTCTTCACTGCCGGTCATCAAGGAACGCCAACTTATAAAAAGGGGGATGATGGCTTGAGAATGCGGATTCAGGTGAATGAGGACGACCAAAGTAATACAGGAACAATAGCTGGTTTATTATGGGCTATCTCAAACCCTGTTTTTACCCGCGGTGGAAAAAGCAAGGACGAAGCAGCCGGAGAAAAAAGGCCATTGACAGCAGGTTTTGGCGGTTACAACGGTAAGCTAATCGTTCCTGGACAAACGTTCCAACCGAATAGGCATTTTCTGAAGAACAAGCCAAACCCTGCGGAGGTCGGAAGCGCTACCTAAGAAAGGGGGCATGGCACAATGGCGAAGATTTTGATTGTTGAAGACCATGCCTTGAGCCGGCAGATGCTTGTCACCTTGTTGGGGTCAATAGGCCATCAGCTTTTTGAAGCGGGAGACGGTTTGACGGCGTTAAGTATAGCCCAGAAAGAAGAACCGGACTTAATCATCTGTGATATCGTCATGCCGGGGATGGACGGGGTTGAATTTGTCCGCCGCCTTCAACAAGAAACGGCCTTGCCCAAAATCCCGGTGATCTTTTATACGGCACTCTATCGTTTGCCCGAAATTATTCAACAGGACGAGTTGAACGGGAATTGCCGGGTGATTCCCAAACCCTCCGATCCCTCCTTTATCATCCAGACGGTTGAGGAAGTACTCGGGGTTCCATCCCAAAAGACGGTTCCCTTACCGGCCACCGGGCACCTGCTCTATGCCAGCTCGTCTAATTATTTCCATGATGCCGGACTAAAACTGGCGATGATCATGGAGCTCAGTTTGAGTATGGTAATGGTGCGCAACCCGGTTAATTTGCTGAGCACATTCTGCCGTGCCGTTCGTGAAATTTTGAACTGCACCCATTCGCTGTTGACACTCCAAGATGAAAAGGGAAAATCCTATTTTTATCGCGGAGACGGAAACGATCCCTCCCTTTTTTGCCCGGTGGAACTGCTGCCGCCGGCGAATGTGATCCGCCAAGTGATGGAGAAAGGTGTTCCGGTGCGGTGGCGGCAAAATACCGGCCAGGCGCTCGCCATCGGTTTGCAAGGAAGGGAAAGTTGTACATCCTGGATGCTCGTGCCGTTGGCTTCGCCCAGCCGGACTTACGGCTGGCTTTGCCTCAGCGATAAACTGGCCGGTTTGGTTTTTACGGCTGAGGAAGAAGAGATGGTGATGGCCTTGAGCAAACAGGTGGCCTTAGCCTACGAGAACATATTGCTCGCGGAAGAGTTGCGCCAGAGTGAAAAGCAATTGCATTTGACGCTTGCTACGACCGGAATCCAAAGTTGGAGTTGGGAAGTTGGCTCCGAAGTTGTCACCTGGTTGAACCCTGACGGGCAGGAAGTCTATCAGAGCCAGCCGATGGTGGAATACATCGAAAAAATTCACCCCGCCGACCGGAGAATGGTCAGAGAGAAGCTGGAACAGGCGATGGCGAACGGTCAGAATTTTGAAGTTGAATTCCGGATTAGGCAGGAGAACCGGGAACGTTGGCTGCTGGCAAAAGGCTTTGTCTGCAAGGAGAATGATCAGGTTGTAAAGTTAATGGGGATTAATGTCGATATTACCGAACGCAAGCGGATGGAAGAGGAAAACCTGGCTTCGGAACGGGAGTTGCTCCGGGTTACCTTAAATTCCTTGACTGAAGGAGTGGTGGCGACTGATAATAAGGGACGGATGATTTTCTTCAATGAGGCGGCCAGCCGGCTGACCGGTTATACTGAAGCGGAGGCGTTGGGAAGACCCGTCCAGGAAATCCTTTATCTCTTAAATGACCGGACCAGTGAACCGATTACCATGATCGAACCGGGGGTGAGCTATAAAAACCACATCCTGGTGAACAGGAATCTCCGGGAAATTCCGGTTTTTGTGGAAAGTTCACCGATTAAACTGCAGAACGGTAAACGGATTGGGACCGTGACCGTTCTTTTGGATATCTCGGAGCAACGCCAGGCGGAACGGGAGCTCCTAAAGACAGAAAAACTGGAATCATTAGGGGTTTTAGCGGCGGGAATTGCCCACGATTTCAATAATATTTTGACGGCAATCATCTCCAATATTCAATTGGCGGCTTTTTATTTCGACCGGAATGAGGATATCAGGCCGTCCTTGCGGGAAATTGTCGAAATCGCACATAAGGCCACCGGGTTGACGAAGCAATTGTTGACGTTTGCCAAAGGAGGGGCGCCGATCAAAAAAGATGCCACCCTGATCGGTTTGATCAAGGATACGACGGAGTTCGTCCTGAGCGGCTCCAAGATTAAAGCGCATTATCAGATTGCGGAACATTTGTGGGCGGTTTCGATCGATGAAGGGCAGATCAGCCAGGTCATCCATAACCTGGTCATCAATGCCAAGCAGGCGATGCCGAACGGGGGGATTATCGAAATTATTGCGGAGAACGTCGAAATCCCTCCGGGTGGTAAACTCAAGCCGGGTAAATATGTGAAAGTAACCATTAAAGATCACGGGATCGGAATCAGTAGCGATATAATCGATAAAATCTTTGATCCCTTCTTTACGACCAAAGAAACGGGGAACGGCCTCGGGCTGGCCACCGCTTTTTCGATCATCCGCCAACATGATGGTGAAATTGAGGTCGAATCGCAAGTCGGCGTCGGTTCCAGTTTTATGATTTATTTACCGGCAACCACTACCGTGGCGCCGCAGGAGGAAACAGTCCGGGAGACCGCGACTACCTGCGCGGACGCAAGAATTTTACTGATGGATGATGAATTTAATATCCGGAATGCGGTTGGTTCGCTGCTCCAAAGTTATGGCTACGAGATTGTCCTGGCCGGTGACGGACAGGAAACGATTGAGACTTTTACCCGTGCCCGCCAGGAGGGGAGACCTTTTGACGTGGTCGTTTTGGATTTAACGATCCCCGGCGGGATGGGCGGCCTTGAAGTGATTGACCATCTCCGGCGGATTAATCCCGAGATCAAAGCGATCGTTTCGAGCGGCTATGCTGATGACCCGATTATGGCAGAATATAAAAAGTATGGTTTTTCCGGGGTCGTCAGTAAACCATACAAGATCGATGAGTTGCTCGAAGTATTGCAGCATGTGCTTTGCCGGGTTGGTGCTTGATTGCCGGTGATGCGCCAAGCGATTGCAGGAGCACAAGCGGGAATTGCCGGTTGGTAATTCCCGCTTTGTAAATTAAGATGAGGTGTGGATGATGCTGATCGACATGCATGTTCATTGTTTTCCGGAGACCTTGGCGCCGCGGGCGTTATCGATTTTAGCGCAGCGCGCCGGGACGGCGCCCCATTTTGACGGGACGGTCGCTCAGTTGAAAAGCGTAATGGAGCGCGCCGGCATTGACCGGGCGGTCCTGCAGCCGATTGCGACCAAACCTGAACAGACGGTGGGAGTAAACCGCTGGGCGGTGCAAGCACAGGATGAGCGGATCATCAGTTTCGGGAGCATCCATCCTGATTATCCAAAGTGGCGGGATGAGCTGAAATGGTTGGTGGATGCGGGGATCAAAGGGGTGAAATTTCACCCGAACTACCAGGATTTTTATATTGCCGACCCGAAGATGTTTCCACTCTATGAAGCGATCTTTGCGGCCGGACTCATCGCCTTGTTCCATACCGGGGTCGATCTGTGGTATCCCGACAGCAGCCAAGGACATCCCCGGCAGATCAAGAAATTGCTGACGACCTTCCCCGGGGCAACCATCATTGCCGCCCATATGGGAGGCTTCCGGTCCTGGGAAGCGGTCGAGGAGGAACTGGCCGGGAGGGAACTGTATTTTGATACGGCCTATTCTTTTGGCGAACTCGGCGCCGCGCGGATGGAAAAGCTCATCCGGGCCCATGGGGTGGAGAAGATCCTGTTCGGCAGTGATACCCCTTGGACCGATCCGGAAGCGGAGATCGCGAAGTTAAAATCGCTCCGGCTGACAGAGGAAGAACTCCAAAAAATCTTGGGTGGAAACGCCCAACGGCTCCTCGGACTCTAGGGGGAATAGCGGAGCGGCGGACAGGGAGATGGAGATCTGATCCAAGCAGCCACGGACACTGGGTCATCTGCTGCCGGAAAATAGAGGAGGAATGCTCCGGGGGCGGGCGGTTAACAGGGATGCCGGGGGATGTAGGGGAAGGCAGATTATGGTACAATATATAAAAACAAAGTGAAAAATGATACGGAATCAAGTGGAGGTGTATTTCAGGAATGGAGCAGGCTTTAGCACGGATTCACTGGCTGGGGCATGATGCTTACCGGATCATTGGCGATCAAGACCAGGTAATCTACATTGATCCGTTTCAGCTGAACGGAGGGGAAGTCGCCGATCTGATCCTGGTCACGCACACCCACTATGATCATTTTTCCCCGGAAGACATTGCGAAGATCAGGGGGGCCCGGACCATTGTCGTTGGACCGCCGGACTGTGTGGAGAAACTCGAGGGGGAGACCAAAGCGGTCCGGCCGGGGGATAAGATCACGGTGCTTGGGGTTGAGCTAGAGGTTGTTCCGGCTTACAATACCAACAAGAAATTTCATCCCAAGGAAAAGAATTGGGTCGGGTATGTGCTCACCGTTGCCGGGCAGCGGATCTATCACACCGGCGATACTGACCGGATACCGGAGATGCAGACGATCAGGACTGATATCGCTTTACTGCCGGTCTCAGGAACTTACGTGATGACGGCGGAAGAGGCCGCCGA
Source organism: Bacillota bacterium (assembly GCA_029782135.1). GTDB lineage: Bacteria > Bacillota > UBA4882 > UBA10575 > UBA10575 > JAAYGU01. The sequence goes on along the minus strand of JAKOVI010000075.1, from coordinate 18,229 downwards.
CGCCGCCCTCGATCTCAAAGCAAAAGTTGTCATCCCAATGCATTATGGAGCCGGCGTGGTTGGGACAGTCGACGACGCGCACCGGTTGAAAGAGTTGCTTGCGGGTAAAGTCCGGGTTGAAATTAAAGAGCAGGAATAACAGAGGCCCGGTCCGGGAGGCTTGAGCTAAGGGGAGACGGAGAAGACCGTCGAAGACGGAAGGAGTGTGACCGGCAGGATGGTTGGACGAACGGAAGCCCTTGCTTTATTGGAAAAAGAGGTGAAAGAGGAGAAGCGGGTTGCGCATGCGCAGGCGGTTGCCGCGCTAATGGTACTTTTGGCGGATTTGTTGAATGCCGATCCGGAAGAATGGTACCTGACCGGTTTACTCCATGACATCGATCTTCCCGAAACAATTAATCACCTTGAACAGCACGGGATCGTCGCCCGGGAAAAATTGAGAGGACTGGTGCCGCCGGAAGTGATAGAGGCGATTATGGCGCATGATCCGCATACCGGCATCCCGGCAACGACGACGCTCGCAAAAGCGCTGGTCTTTGCCGACAATTTTATTAATTTACAGGCCAGTGTTGGTCAGGATTTGCTTAAAGCGGCAATTCTCAATAACGAGTGGCGCAGTTTGCATGAGCGGTGGCCCAAAAAGCGTGAGCAGATTGCACTGGTCCAAAAATATCTTAGCGAATGGCCGGTGGTTATTCGAGAAATGGAGCAGGCCGGAATCCTATGAAGACAGCAGTAAAAATCCTGGAGACGGATTTATACCAGCCAGTCCACGACTTTTTCACACAGCTCGGCTATGAAGTGCACGGGGAAGTAAAGGGATGCGATTTAACTGCTTCGAAGGGTGAAGAAATAATCATTGTGGAGTTAAAACGCCGGATCAGCCTTGAGTTGCTGATTCAAGCCGTGAAGCGGCAACGGTTGACTAGTGAGGTTTATATCGCCGTGCCCAGGCCGGACGGAAGCCTGCCCGCGCGGAAGTGGAAAGACCTCTGCCTATTGGTAAGGCGGTTGGAACTCGGATTAATTACCGTTTTTTTTCAGGGAGCCAGTCCCCGGGTCGAGATTCCGGTCTTTCCCGCCCCCTTTGACCGGGCAAAGAGCCGGCAGGCAAGCCGTCGCCAGTTAAAAGGGCTGCAGGCAGAGCTGGCGGGGCGGCACGGAAGCTGGAACATTGGCGGCAGTACGGGGAAAAAACTGATGACCGCCTATAAAGAACAGGCGATCCAGATCGCCTGTTGCCTCCGGAAGTACGGGCCGCTGACGCCCAAGGAGTTAAGAACCATGGGGTGCGGCCCAAAAACCACTTCGATTTTATATAACAACTACTATGGCTGGTTTGAACGGGTGGAGCGCGGGCTCTATCAACTTTGCCCGCGGGGCGAAGAAGAACTTAAAGCATTCCCGGAACCGGTTGCGTACTATTATAGTTTGTTGGCAGAGCAAGGGGATGAAGAAAGAAAATGAGCGAGAAAAGTAAGGCGGAAAGCGCGTTTCACGCTGGGTAATTTGCGTTTCCGCTGTTCTTACTTTAAATGACGGCCGAAGTGGTTGGTCCCCCAGACGCCAACCAGGATCAGCGCGCCGCCGGCGAGGTGGTACAGATAGAAAGGTTCCCCCAGGAAAGCGATGCCGGCCACGACCGAGATAATCGTGGAAAGATCGGCAAAGACCGCCGTCCGGGAAGCCTCGATCTGAGAAAGTGCATAGTTGGTGCAGAAGAAAGCGCCAATTGAGGAGAAGATCCCCAAATAGAAGACGGCCGACCAGACCTCTCTTCTTTGGAGTAAGGACAAGAGTTGGAGCGGCTCTCCTATCCGCCATATTTCAAGCAGGACAGCAGCGTCGAAGAAGAGGGCGCCGAACCACATCATGACAAAGGTGAGCTCGACCGGGCGGAATTGGGCGGAGAGCCACCGGGAAAGGATATCATAGACCGCCGCTGCAAGGACTGCTCCCAGGAGCGCCAGGAGACCAATGGTATGACCGGAGGCGGTGATTCCCTTTCCACCGCTGACGATGGTTACGACCCCAACCACGGACAGGATGATATAAAACAGTTGGCGGAGGGTGGGAATCTCTTTGAGGAACAAGGCCCCCAGGAGTGTAACGAAGACCGGAATCAGGGCGATCATCAGCCCGGCTTCCGAAGCGGTGGTCAGGTTGACCCCGGTTGTTTCAAAACAAAAATAAAGAACCGGTTGGACGAATGCCAAAAGAAGAACACCCTTTAAGTTGCGGCCCCGGAAATCAAGTTTAATGAGGCGGAGAGCCCAGAAGAGAGTCATGACGAGGGCCGCCACCGTGAAGCGGAAGGCCAGTAACTGATTGGGTGTGACATATTTCAGAGCGCCTTTCGTGAACATAAAAGAAAAACCAAAGATGATCGATGAAAGGCCGGCAGCTGCGTAAGGACGGATCTTCATGCGGTGACACTTCCTATCTATAAATAATGTCTGTGATGGCAATGAAGCAGTAATTTTCCCGTGTTCCTTTTTTTGAAAGAATGTTCACGCCGGAGAAACATGATAAGCATTATTTTACCATAGCTTGCGAAAAAGGGAAGGGGCTTTCGCAATGCCCCGTTAGGATCTTTAATCTTCGTTCACTTTGGAAATGGTTAGCAAGGAAGGTTTTATGAAGTTGGCGTAAGGTCCCAAGCCAAGACGACAAACTGGATTTTCTATGAAAGGAGACTGTTAAGGGCATTGATTCAAAGTGTTGGACTGATTGGGCTGGGTGCGGTGGGCAGCGTATACGCGGCCAAAATGCAGAGCGTCGAACCGGATCTGGTGAAAGTAATTGTTGATCCTGCCCGTTATGAAGAATATCGCACGCAGGGTGTGTTCGTGAACGGAACCGCGTACCGGTTTAATCTGGTGACGCCGGCGATGGCGTCCGGACCGGTTGACCTGATGCTTGTGGCGGTCAAGCAGCATCATTTACCCGCCGCAATCGAACTGATGCGCCCCTTCATTGGCGAGCAGACGATCATTCTTTCCCTCCTGAACGGGATCATGAGTGAAGAGATCCTGGGGCGGGCGTTTGGAATGGAGAAGTTACTCTATGCTTTTGTGGTGGGGATTGACGCGACGCGGGAAGGGCGGGCTACCCGGTTTACAACCTATGGCACGCTGGTCTTCGGGGAGAAACAGAATTTGACCTATTCGCCGCGGGTGCAAGCGGTGAAGGAAGTGTTTGCGCGGACCGGGATTCCGCACCGGGTTCCCGGAGACATGCTGCGGGAACAATGGTGGAAATTCATGCTGAATGTCGGCCTGAACCAGGTATCCGCCGTGTTGAAAGCCCCTTACGGTGTCTTCCAAACGATCGGGGAGGCGCGGGAATTAATGGAGATGGCCTGCCGTGAAGTGCTCCCGATCGCAGAGAAAAAAGGGATTAACCTGACCGAAGATGATATCCGTGGTTACCGGGAGGCGATTGCCAAGCTGGCGCCGGAGGGAAAGACCTCCATGTTGCAGGATGTTGAGGCCGGCCGGAAAACGGAAGTCGAGATTTTCGCCGGGACGGTCGTGGCTTTAGGCAAGGAATACGGGGTGGCAACACCGGTGAATGATTGTTTGCTACGGATGATTCAGACTTTGGAAAAAACATACCGGGCATGAGGCTGACCTAATAAAAAAGCCGCCGTTGCATCGAGCAACGGCGGCTTTCAGTCCGGATGAAATCGAGATCGTAATTAATACCCATTTGCATTGGGACCATGTCGGCGGAAACAAACTCTTCAAAAAAGCCCGGTTTTATATGCAAAAAGAGGATATTCACCTGGCTTTAACCGCTCCAAAGTATGCCCCTCATTTCTTTGATGAAATGAGAAGTTGTATTACCGAAGTCGCTGACCGTACTACTGTTTTAGACGGAGACGCCAAAATCGTCGATGGAGTAGAAGTTTGGAAAGTCGGTGGCCATACTCCGGGGAGCCAAGTGGTTGCCGTGAAGACAGACAAGGGAATAGCCGTCATAACTGGTGATGTCATCTGTAAGTATGATAACTGGAACTATGATTGGCCAGGCCCCGCAGGCAACATTTGGAATATCGGTGAATTGGTGACCGCCCACCGGGTCATCAGACAACGTGGAGATTTCATAATTCCGGGGCATGACTGGATGCTGTGGGAGAAATATCCTGATGGAACAATAGCTTAGATAAGAAATTAAAAAGTAAAGTGCTTCTTAGATGAGGCGTAAACTTGCTGCTCAGTAAGGATGCTTGATGACTTGTCTGCAAATGCCGGGGAATACAGAGTAAAAAAGACTGCCGTTAGGCAGTCTTTTTTTCATGATCTGTTGCTCGCTTTTTCAGAGCTTATGATTCTTAAATATCTGATCCCGTGTCTGCCGGGTCCGGGATCCGGATAATCTCCAAATTACTGACCGCGATCGCGAGTTCAAGATCGATCCGCTCGGTTGCGGTCTCGTAATTATCGGAAACATAGCGTTGATTGGTGAGGATGAGTCCGAACGCTTCCATGTTGGTTTTGTTGACCGCCCCGTCCAGTTTTACACTTAAGCCTGTATTGGTCGGGGCGACAATCCGGAGCGAGGAGGCCCCTGCTTTGATTTTTACCAAAGCTTGTTGCCCATTACCGCCCAGTTTGAGCGTCATCGCGCCGGCGCCAAGTTTCAGGTCTAGTTGGCGGAGGGGAATCCCCGTCAAGTTCAGGTCTCCTTTGACCGCGCCGGTTTTGAGCTCAATCTCCCAGGGCAGTTGGGGTGAGAGCTTAACTTCCCAGACCGGCCGTGGGCGGACAGTGCGCCATGGCCACCCGGTATCCACTTCCGGCTTCAAATCAAGGTGGAGTTTCCGGTTTTTCTCCGCGACACCGGTGACGGCGGGTAATCCCCGGAAGCGGGCTTCCGCCCAGTATTCAGTAGTGGTTCCGAACGTTAATTCCCCGGCTCCGTATTTAAGATTTAGTTTGCCGGCGGAGAGTTCCGGGTAAGTGGCGAAGTCGATCTGCAAGTGAGTTTCAGCCTTCTGGACCGGACTAAACCGGGGATCGACTAAAAATAAGGCCACTGTCGTGCCGACGAAGAGGAGGATAAGCAGCACGGCAATTCCCCGGGGAATGGTCCCTCTCCAGAGGAGGCCGAGGCCGAGCAGGATGAGGAAGATCGGTCCGATGAGCGGCAACAGGCGCAGCATAATCCATGAACGGTAGCCCAAGCTGTTCATGAAGAAAACGGTACCCAATAAAAGCAGAAAAAGACCCAGCAGAAAGTTAACTGGTTTCATTCAGATTCCTCCGTCTTTCCCTTTTCATTAACCAATGACCAGGTGTTCTTTTGACTGGGATTTATAGGCCGGTAAATACCGGCAATAAAAGAGGGAACGCGACTGATAAAGGTAGCTACCGACGCCCCAATACCATAATACACCAAGCGGCGACGGGAGGCAATTTAAACGTCAAAACTTGGGTGAATATATTTCGCGCATTGCTTGGCGTAGGTGTGTTCGAACATTGATCTTTAAAAACTATGCAAATAAAACTGATGAATTCAGGCTGGAAAAGAGAAAAAGGTTATAATATAATAAACCTACGCGGTTGTCCAGAAAACCCGCGTCAACAAAACTGGAGGTGTTAATGTTGAACCAACAAGAACAAAGATCCACTTTAACCCCTTGTTATCTTTTTCTCTCCTCTTTTTTCATTACCACCCTTTTGCTCTCCAACATCGTTGCCGGTAAGATGGCGACTTTCTTTGGGGTAACACTGCCCGCGGCCGTCTTTCTCTTTCCTTTAACCTACATTACCGGTGATATTTTGACTGAGGTTTACGGGTTTAAGCAAGCGCGCTTCACCATCTGGCTCGGTTTATTCGCCAATATATTCATGGCGTTGGTCTTTGCCTTAACCCTGGCATTGCCTTATCCGGAGTTCTGGCAAGCCCAACCGGCTTACCGGACCGTTTTGGGGACGACGCCCAGGCTGGTGGCTGCTTCGATCGCGGCCTATTTTGTTGGCGAGCTGATCAATGCGGTGCTCCTCTCCAAGCTCAAGGTGAAAACGAAAGGGCGCTGGTTATGGTTGCGTACGATCGCCTCGACGATCGTCGGGGAAGGGATCGATACCTTCTTATTTATCACCGTGGCCTTTTTCGGAACAATGCCCCAGACGGTGCTCTGGGCGCTGATGCTGGCGCAGTATTTATGGAAAGTGGCGTATGAAATTGCCGTTACTCCCTTAACCTATGTGGTGGTACGCTGGATTAAGCGCCGGGAACAGCTGGACGTTTTTGATTATGATGTCGAGTATAATCCATTTAGCTTAAACTGGAGGCGGGATAAATGACGAAGCCGAAAAGTGATTTTGCCGTTTTGGGAAAAACGGTGCGGCAACCTTCCCGGAACCTTGATACCTTTCCGAAGCCGGACGGGGTTGAGACGGTGGTGATGGAGAGCGATGAAGTGACCAGCATTTGCCCGGTCACCGGCCAGCCTGATTGGGAGACGGTGACGATTGAGTATGCGCCGGATCAGGCCTGTATTGAGAGTAAGAGTTTGAAGCTTTATCTGTGGAGTTTCCGGGAGGAAGGGGTATTCTGTGAAGCGTTGGCAGCGCAAATCGCCAAGGACATAGCGGCCGCCTGCCAACCTTTCTGGGTGGAAGTAACAGTGACGCAAAAACCGCGGGGCGGGATTAAACTGGTCGCCAAAGCGAGAGTGGATCGGCAAACAGACGCGTGAACAGGAACGGGGCTACCCCAGGGGTAGCCTTTTTTTATGTCTTCGTGCCTTGGCAACGAATGTCAACCCGAACTTGTTAACCCAGTAGTAACCTAAAGAAGTGTTTTACTCCAAAAAAGTAGAGAAAAAGGTGATATAATGGTGGTAATGTAACATCGTATACAGCTTTCATTATGTTAACAATTGGAGGAAAGCGGGTTGAAGCAACCAGTGTTGAGAGCAAAAATCCAGGCAGGTTTGAGTTTCCGTTCGCAGCCGTTATGGCAAGAGATCATTACCATCACTGCTCCGGCGTTTATTGAATTGGTCATGTCGACCTTGTTTGAGATGGTGGATATGATGATGGTGGGGGGGTTGGGTCCGGCGGCAATTGCGGCGGTTGGCTTGACCCGTCAGCCTTTTATGCTTCTCCTGGCAGTTTTTGCGGCGGTTAATATCGGGACCACTACTTTGGTGGCTTGGAATATCGGGGGAAAAAACATTAATGATGCGTGTGCCGTTACACGCCAAACGCTTGTCGTTAACTTGTTGTTGGGGATTATCATGAGTGCGGTTGGGTTCTGCAGTGCCCGCCCGATTGTCCGGTTCATGGGCGCCGGCCCTGATACGATGGGGATGGCGGTGGCATACTTTCGGATTGTGGCCGGCGGGTTGCTCTTCCAGGCGATGACGATGGGGATTACCGCGTCGCTCCGGGGTGCGGGCGAAACCAGAATCCCGATGCTCTACAATGTCGGCAGCAACCTTCTGAATGTTTTCGGCAATTATGTACTGATCTATGGGAAATTGGGTTTCCCGCAATTGGGAGTGGCCGGGGCGGCGCTTTCCACTTCGCTTTCCCGCTTGCTGGCTTGCCTGGCCGGTTTGTTTGTCGTTTATTTTTTGCCGCAAACGAAGATCAAGTTGCGGTTTAAAGATAATTACCGGCCAAATCTGGCGCTCATCAGGAAAATATTCCAGATCGGTGTACCGGCGGCCCTGGAACAGTTTGTCCTCCAGAGCGGGATCATGATGTTCGCCCGGACCGTTTCCGCCCTGGGGACTTTAAGTTTTGCCGCCCACCAGATTGGCATAAATATCAGTAGTTTGGCCTTTGCTCCGAGCATGGCCTTTTCGGTTGCTTCGACCACGCTGGTCGGGCAGAGCCTGGGCGCCGGCGATGTACCCCGGGCGGAACGGTGTGCCCATACGGTTCACCGGATTGCTGTCGCGGTTGCGTGTTTTGTTGGGTGCTTGTTTATCCTTTTTTCCCATTCTTTAGCCCGCTTGTACACCTCCGATCTGGTCGTGGCCGGGATGGCGGGGACCATTCTGAAGATCTTTGCCCTTTCCTTACCAGGGCAGTCCACCCAGTTTACGTTGGCCGGGGCCTTGCGGGGGGCCGGTGATACGGTCTTTCCCTTGTTTGCATCCGCCTCCAGTATCTGGCTCTTCCGGGTCTTGATTGCCTATATTTTCGTGCATGTTTTCAACTGGGGCCTGATTGGGGCGTGGGTTGCCTTTGTCCTGGACCAATATACCCGTTCATTCCTCATTTTCTTCCGGTTCACCTCCGGGAAATGGCAATATGTCCGGGCCCGGGTGGGAAAGGTTGATCAGGCCGCCAATACCGGAGAAAATTAGAGTATTACGCCTTGGGGGAGGGAGATCCGGTGAAAAGAATCGGCGTTTTAACGGGAGGAGGAGATTGCCCGGGCTTAAATGCGGTTTTACGGGCGATTGTCAAAACGGCGGATGAACACGGAATCGAAGTGATTGGTTTCCGTGACGGTTTCCGCGGGGTGGTGCTCAACGATTATCTCCAATTGACCCCCAAAGAAGTGGTGGGGATTCTGATTAAGGGGGGCACTATTCTTGGGTCGTCCAACCGGGACAATCCGTTTCATTTCCGGACCGAACAGGACGGGCAAGTAACCTATGCCGACCTTTCCGACCAGGCGGTCCGGCATCTCGAAGCGCACCAACTGGACTGTTTGATCGTGATCGGCGGTGACGGGACCTTGTCCTGTGCGAATGATTTCATCAAGAAAGGCGTCAAGATCATCGGGGTGCCGAAGACGATTGATAACGATCTAAACGCCACCGACCTGACCTTTGGTTTTATGACCGCGATCGATACGGCGACGGAGGCCCTGGAAAAGTTGCATACCACGGCCGAATCCCACCACCGGATTATGGTCTTGGAGGTCATGGGGAGAAATGCCGGCTGGATCGCTTTACAAGCCGGGATTGCCGGCGGTGCGGATGTGGTGCTGATCCCGGAGATCCCTTATTGCCTGGACCGGGTGGTGGAGAAGGTTATGGAGCGGAAGAACCGCGGCCGCCATTTCAGTATTGTCGTCGTTGCCGAAGGAGCGAAGCCAAAAGACGGCGCGCAGGTTGTAAAGCGGATCGTCGAGGGGAGTCCGGAACCGGTGCGGTTAGGCGGGATTGGCCAGAAAGTGGCGAACGATTTGGAAGCGGCGACCGGGTTTGAAACGCGGGTGACCGTCCTCGGCCATCTCCAGCGGGGCGGGAAACCGTCGGCTTTTGACCGGATCCTGGCGAGCAGGTATGGCGTGGCTGCGGTTGAACTGGCGCTGGCCGGCAAGTTTGGGATGATGACCAGTCTTCAAGGCTGGGAGATCGGTGCGGTTCCGCTTGCCGAAGCGATTAAAGAATTAAAAACGGTTCCGCCAGCGGGCGAACTGGTGAAAACAGCGCGGAGCATCGGGATTTCGTTCGGGGTGTAACGCGGTGGGCAACGCTTCCTAGGTGCTTTGGGCATTGACAAAACCGGGATTAAATCATATACTAAAAAGGCGCAATCCCTGGTTAGCCGGGGATAAGCGGTGTTTTGTCCCAAATCTTTCAACATAAATTATCCGGACAATCCAGAGGAAATGGGGGGAGAGTTTTGAAACATATCAAACCGGTGGTTTTAAAGAAATTGCAAGCGACTGTCCAAACCGGTGGTTGCGGGCGTTGCGCCAACTCTTGTCAATCGGCTTGTAAAACTTCTTGCACCGTAGGAAACCAGGTTTGCGAGAAATAAACATGACAGAGAAGCCCGGATGACCGGGCATTTTCTTTTTATATGGATGGTGAAAAAATGAACTGGCATGTTTTCGCTTTCTTCGATCAGTATTATCTCTTTGACACCCCTTCCAATTCGCTCTTTCAGATCGACGAGCCGACTTTTTGGCGGCTCCGGGCGGAGGAGGAACCGGCGGAGGCTGCTACGTACCGGGAATTGTTGGCGCGCCGTTGTTCTCCGGCGGTCAGAGCGGAAGTAGAGGAGGAACTGGCTGCTTTAAAAGAAGCGGGTTACCTGCCGGAACGGGACCCCTTCCTGGAAGCGCCGGTCTTTAACTTAAAACCGGAGCTCAAAGCGCTCTGTCTCCATTTGAGCCATGATTGCCAGTTACGCTGTGTCTACTGTTTTGCCGGCGGCGGTGCCTTCGGCGGCGACCGGGGGATCATGGCGCCGGCGGTTGGACGGGCGGCGCTTGACTTTCTGATTGCCAGCTCCGGGGCGAAAGACCACTTGGAAGTGGATTTCTTCGGTGGGGAACCGCTCCTCAATACCGGTTTAATGTTGGAGCTGGTGGCATACGGGGAGGAGAAAGCGGCCGCGGCCGGCAAAAAGATGCATTTTACCCTGACCACCAATACCCTTGGGTTAAACCGTAAACTCCTGGAATTCTTGCGCGTACACCGGATGGGTCTGGTCTTGAGTTTGGACGGTCGGGAAGCCGTCAATGACCGGATGCGGGGGAAGGGTACCTATCAACGGATTGTTCCACGGATCAAAGAGGTGATCCGCGACTTTCCGGAGTTAAACTACTACGTGCGCGGGACCTTTACCCGGTACAACCTGGACTTTAGTGAAGATGTCAAGCACCTTTACGAACTTGGGATGCGCTCGATCTCTGTCGAACCGGTAGTTTGCGCCCCGGAGTTCCCTTATGCCCTCCGTGAGGAAGATCTGCCCCGGATTGATGAAGAATACGAGCGGTTGGCCGCGTTTTATTGGGAACGGCAGCAGGCGGGGGATCCTTTCCGTTTCTTCCACTTTGTCGTCGACTTGGAGAAAGGGCCCTGCTTGCCGAAGCGCCTGTTGGGTTGCGGGGCCGGTTTTGATTACCTGGCGGTGACGCCCCAGGGCGAATTATACCCCTGCCACCAGTTTGTTGGGGAGAAACAGTTTCTCGTGGGCAATGTTTTTACCGGGATCACCGCGCCGGAGATTCGGGAGACCTTCGGCCGGGCGCGCTTCTACGAAAAGGAAGGATGCCGGACGTGTTGGGCGCGGTACTACTGCAGCGGCGGTTGCCACGCCCATGCGTACTTCGCCAATGGCGATATCTTAAAACCCGATCGCTTAGCCTGCCGTTTACTCCAAAAACGGCTGGAATGCGCACTAGCCTTGAACGCCGCCCAAATTGCCGGGCAGGATGACACCCCGTAAACTTACGGGGTGTTTTTCTTTTATAGTGATTTTCCCCGTCCGCCTTTAATATATTTAGGTGAGCAACCGGTACAGGATGGAGGGGAAAAACATCGATCGCGGTCTCTTGATCATCTTGGGTTTGATCCTGGCGGCGGAATTTGTCAACGGGTGGACCGATGCACCGAATGCGATCACCACGGTGGTGGCAACGAAGGCCCTTAAACCGAAAGCAGCAGTTGCCCTGGCGGTACTGGGGAATATGGTTGGCGCTTTTTACGGCCGGGCAGTGGCAAAAACGATCGGGACGGAGATTGTCCGCCCGGAAGCCGTTAATCTGGTCACCCTGAGCGCGTCGATGGTTGCGGTCGTCATTTGGTCGACGGCGGCCGCGCGGGCGGGGGTTCCGACCAGTGAAGGCCATGCCTTGATCGCCGGCTTGGCCGGTGCGGGGCTGGCGACCGCCGGGCCCGGTGTTTTGCTCCTCACCGGCTGGAAAAAGGTCTTCCTTGGTTTGGTGATCTCGTCATGCTTCGGGGCGGCCGGCGGGTGGGCCACCGCCTGGGTGCTCCGGGTGCTCTTTGGCGATCTCACCCCGCAGGCCAGCCGCCGCGTTTTTAATACCCTGCAAGTGATCGCGGCCGGGGGAATGGCGATCAGCCACGGGAGTAATGACGGCCAAAAGTTTATTGGCCTTTTTACCTTGGCGCTGCTTTTAACCGGTGTTATTCCGTCTTTTACGGTGCACCCGTGGGTGATTATCCTTTGTTCGGTGGTGATGGGTGTCGGGACTTCGACCGGCGGTTGGCGGATCATCGAGAAGGTGGGGACGCAAATGGTGAAGATTGAGCCGGACCAGGGGTTTGCCGCGCAAACCGCCGCGGCCGCTTCCATTCTTTTCGCTTCCCATCTCGGGATCCCGCTCAGTACGACCCATACGATCAATACCGCACTGATGGGGGCGGGGGCGGTTAAAGGGCTGAAGGCGGTGAACTGGGGAGTGGTAAGAGAGTTGGTGCTGGCCTGGCTTCTAACTTTCCCGGTCTGTGGCTTAATCGGGTTTACGACAGTTTTTCTCCTGCAAAATCTGTTTTAAATGACCGGTAAGGGAATCTTGTAAAGACGCTAACAACCAGTGCGGCCGGGCGGAGGATAAAGAGAAAGAGCCCTGTACAGGCGATATAAATAACGGGGACATGGGATAAAAGGGCAGTCGTTACGGGAAAGAAATTTTGTCAAGGGAGGGGCAAAAAGAGCGACAGGCAGGGAAAGGCGTGGTTTAAGCCTGCGGCAAACAGGGCAAATCCAGGTTGAAAGTGGTGGACGATTGGTGCGGACGGTTAACGTAATTAGTAAAGAGGGAGGATAAAGGTTAGACTAGATCAGGAAAAGATCCTTAAGGTAATGGTTTTTCCCAAAGCCAACAGGCGACAGAAGAGGAAGGAATTTGGCCTTGTTCACCTGGCTGGCAGGAGCAGTTACAAAGAGGGGAGTAGCAGCAGCCGGAGATGACAAACCTTAAAACCCTGATCAAGCTGTTGCAGCAGAAAGAGGGGAGTGCCGAAAGGCCATATTTCCTCCCGGCGGTCTGGAATAGTTTTGGCTATACGGATTATACGACCGCGCCAACACGGCCGGGCGAGATTGGTGTTCATCCCGTCCGCTACTTCCTGGCGGCTTTAGAGGCGATCTGCGCCCAGGGTCAAAACGTTCCAAGCGAAACCGGCCAAGGCGGAAACGCCCGTCCGGCCACGGAAAAAGATGAACGGTGCCGGAAGGCAAGGGGAAAACCCGCAAGCGCCGGCGACAAGCTCTGCGGGAAGATTATTTATAGCACCTTGTTACGGACCTTGACCGCCTGGGACCACTATCCGGGCGAACCGATCATGCCCGGGACTTTTTTAAAAGCGATTGCGCTGCTTCCTTTCCTAAAGAGTTTGGGCGTTGACATTATTTACTTATTGCCGATCTTTGCCACCGGTGAAAAATACAAGAAGGGAGAGGTGGGGAGCCCGTACGCGATTAAGAATTTTTACCAGTTGGATCCGCTCCTTCATGATCCGTTACTGGGCGAGATGACCCCGCCCTTACTGGCGACGGAGTTTGGCGCTTTTGTGGAAGCCTGCCACTTGATGGGTTGTCAGGTGATGCTCGATTTTGTCTTCCGGACCGCCTCCCGCGATAATGATTTGATCAGCGGGCACCCGGAATGGTTCTACTGGATTGACCTTGCCGCGAATGCCGGTTTTACTCCCCCGTTCGTGAAGAAAGTGAAGCAGGCGGCCGGGCACGACCGGCAAGAGGTCGAGGTTTTATATAAATCGAGTGCGATCCAAAGTTACCTGGCGCAGTTCCGTCCTGCCCCGTCAGAGGCGGACCCCAAGCGGTGGAAGGCTTTCCAGGAAGAATACGGTCAAAGGATGAAAAATCCCCTCACCCTGATTGAAGAAGAGTTTGGGGTGACCACGGTGCCGGGGTTTTCCGATGTGATCGGCGACCCGCAGCCGCCGTGGGAAGATGTGACTTACCTCCGGTATTATTTTGACCATCATCCGAAGGCGCGGAAATACATTACCCCGGAACAACCTCCTTATTTTTTACAGGATATTGCCCGTCTGAACCGCTATCCGGGCGAAGTCCCCAATCGGGAGTTATGGGAGTATATTACAAAGATCATCCCCTATTACCGGGAGAAATTCGGGATTGACGGCGCCCGCATCGACATGGGACATGCCTTGCCGGCAGCCTTGAACCGGGCGATTATTGAAAAAGCCCGGGCCGGCCGGGCTGATTTTATCCTCTGGTCGGAAGAGTTCAATGTGGAAAATTCAGCGCCGGCTAAGGAATGCGGTTACGACTTTATCACCGGCGACCTGTGGCTTAAGTATAAGGAGGTTGGGAAAAAGGGGTTCAGCCGTAAACTCTTTGCACTGTTACAATCAGCCAAACTCCCCTTAACCGGCGCCCTTGAGCTCCCGGACACACCGCGGGCGGCCTGGTATTATCCGGAGAAACACCAATTGGAGCTTTTGGTCCTCTTAAACTATTTTCTCCCCAAGGTGGTGCCGCTGCTCAATAACGGCATGGAACTCATGGAGAAGCAACCGATGAATTTGGGGTTGGACAATACAGCGGCCGGCCGGTATGTGCTGGCGAAAGATGATCCGATGTACGGGAAACTGGCCTTCTTTGACTTCTACCGGTTGCATTGGTTGAACCCCGAGCGGGATTTCATGCTCACGCTGCTGCGCAAGGCCGCCGCTTTGCGCCGGCGTTTCCTTCATCTCCTGGAGGAAGAGTATTTAGTGCAGGCCAGTCTGCGGCTGACCAGAAAGCAACTGGTTCATTTCGCTTATTTCAAGCCGGAGCCAGGGGAATTGTTACTCTTTATCGCCAACCGTGACTTCCGGAACCGGGCCAAAGTGACCGGGGCGGAACTGTTGCCGGGGGAGCTCCGCCGGCGCTTTTCCACCGTGACACTGGTGCATACGGCCGGAGGCTTGACTGAAGAGCAGTGGACTTTAAAAGAGAAACGCCTCCTGCAGCCGGGCGAAGTGCTGATTGGGTTTGCCAACAAGTTTACTGGAGGGGAAAACAGGTGAAAAACGGCTATGAAGAAGTCAAACGGCCTCGCGTCGCCTATTTTTGCATGGAATTCGGGCTCCATGAGGATTTTAAGATCTATTCCGGGGGTTTGGGGATTCTCGCCGGCGATATCTTGAAAGCCGCCCGGGACTGTAATTTCCCGATGGTCGGTGTCGGGATCCTCTGGCGCCAGGGGTATACCCGGCAGTTAATTGACCGTCATGGACTGGTCTATGATTGTTATCACGAACATCAATACGACTTTCTGGAGGATACCGAAGAGACGGTTCTGGTGCGGATCAGGGGGCGGCAGGTCCGTTGTAAGATCTGGAAGTGTACGGCCTTTCAAAACGCCCCTTTATATCTCCTTGATGCCAACCTGCCGGAGAATGATGACCGCCTGATCACCGGGCAGCTCTATGGGTGGTTTTCCGAGGAGCGGATCGCCCAGGAGATGATTTTGGGGATCGGTGGGGTCCGCGCCCTTAGAAAGCTGGGGATCCAGGTGGATATCTATCATTTTAATGACAGTCATCCGGTGCCGGCCGGCCTTGAGTTACTGCGGGAGAAGATCGAAGGGCAGGGTATGTCCTTTGAGGAGGCCTTGGCAGAAACGAAGAAACAGATTGTCTTCACGACCCATACCCCGGTGAAAGAGGGGAACGAGGTTCACGAGCATGAACTCCTCCGGTATATGGGTGCTTATAACGGGCTGACCTACGGTGAGATGTTAAAACTGGGGGGCGAGCCCTTCAGTATGACGGTGGCCGGGATGCGGCTGGCGAAAAAGGTAAACGCCGTCGCCCAATTACATGCGGCGACCGCGACGAAGATGTGGAGCGGGGTATCAGGGATTCCGGAGATTATCGGGATTACGAACGGGGTACACCGCGGGACCTGGCAGGATCCGGAGATTCTCCTTGCCTACCAGCGGGGGGAAAGTCTCTGGGCTGTCCACATGGCAGCGAAACGGCGATTGCTGGAAGAAGTCTACCTGCGGAACGGGGTGCGTTTAAGGGACGAGGTCTTGACGATCGGGTTTGCCCGGCGCATGACGCCGTATAAACGGGGCGACCTGATCTTCCGGGAGTTGGAAGTGATTGAGCCGTTCCTGACCGCGGGGAAGCTCCAGTTGATCTTCTCCGGGAAAGCCCACCCCAATGACCTGGAAGGGAAAAAGATCGTCGCCCGGATCTACAAGGTTGCCGCGCGTTATCCGGAGAGCGTGGTCTTCCTGCAAGATTATGATATGAAGATCGCGAAACTGATGACCAGAGGCTGTGATCTGTGGCTCAATAACCCGCGCCGGCCGATGGAAGCGAGCGGGACTTCGGGGATGAAAGCGGCGATGAACGGGGTTCTTAACTTCAGCGTCTTGGACGGCTGGTGGCCGGAAGGGTATCAGCCGGGGGAGACAGGCTGGCAGATCGGCGATGGGTACGAAGGACCGGGGCAGGATCAGGTGGATCTGGAGTCGCTGTACCACACTTTATTGCAGGATATCATCCCCACTTATTACGAGCGGCGTGAGCAATGGGAAAGAATGATGCGCGCCAGCATCGAAATGGCGCAGCGAAAATTTTCCGCCGAACGGATGCTGAACGAATATTATGAGCGCCTCTATTAAAAATTGGAAAACTCAAGGGTTAGTCTTTACCTCCAGTGCCAATTGGGAAAAACCGGCCGTCTTGAGCTGGTCAATAAGCTGGACGACCATTTCATAAGAGCAAGTGCGGTCGGCCCGCAGGAGGACCGGCCGGGCCGGATTCTGCTCCTGCAGGACGGCTGGGAGGGCGGAGGACGGGAGGAGGGAACCCTGGAAAGAAAGCTTTCCGTCGTGCGCCAATTCGAGCAAGAGAAATTCGTTTTCCGGCATGGCCGGGTGGTGCCCGTTACTGTCGGCGGCCGGGAGATCAATCTCCAAATGTTGTTGCTGCCCGGCGAAGACGGTAGTCAGCATGAAAAAAGCGACCAGCGTAATCATGACATCGATCAGGTTGATCATCTCCACCCGCGGCTTCGGGAGGGGCGGTATGGCAAGCGGCTGCTTATTCATCGGCACCCTCCTTCAGCCAGCGATTGTAGTGGCTGACATAGCGTTCCAGGCGGGCGGAGAAATAGCTATAAAAGATCTGGCCGATCACGGTGATCACCAAACCCACCCCTGTCGTGAGCAGGGCTTCGCTGATCCCCAGGCTAATCTCCTGTGGATTATAAAGAGTGGTCTTGGTGCCCAACAACTGAAAGCATTTCATTAAGCCGGAGATCGTGCCTAAGAGTCCGAGCATCGGAGCGATCGTGATAATGGTGCTAAGCATTATGAGGTGCCGGCGCAGGGCCTCCACGACCAACTCCGGGGCTTCATAAGCGGACAAGGGTTTTTTCAGATAAGCGGTAAAAACAGAAAAGCGCTCAATAATAATGGCGACCATTACAACGGAGCAGATCAGTAAAGGCCACATATAAAAGCCGCCCTGTTCAAGCAGGTACATCTTTATTCCTCCAGTTGAAAGGTTATTTTGATCGAAAGGAGATACTCGTTAGGCGGTTCATCAACCGGCCAGGTGTAACGCCACTTTTCAACCGCTTTCCGGGCTGCTTGATCGAGGAGTTCATATCCGGAAGAGGCGGTAATCGCCACATTGATCACGTTGCCTTCCCGGTTAATCAAAGCTTCCAGGCAAACCGTACCCTCCCAACCCTGACGCCGGGCTTGGCGGGGATAGACCGGGGCTTGATGGTAGGCTTGGACCGGACCGGTTGACGGGACGTTCCCCGGGGTAACGGAAGGATGGCCCGGCCGGTCACCAACCCCGCCGCTAACCTGATTGTCCACTCCTGCTTGCGTCGCGGTCTCTGATACGGCAGGAAGGAATGGAGCCGGAGCCGCCCCGGGTTCACCGGATGCTTCATCTTCAGGAATCGTCGCTCCTTTGCCCCGGCGGGTTTCTTCATCAACCGGGAGCTCCTTGCTTTCCGGTTCTTCTTCCGCGACGGCTGGAGTTCCCTCCGGCACCGGGAAATTACCGGCGGGGTTAGCATCCGGCAGCGGGACGGCTAAGGACGGTTCAAGTACCGGCGGTGTTTCCGCCGGTAACGAAGGGAGAACCTTATAATCTTCTGTGACAATTTTCTTCCCGTTGGCGGACGGGAGGGAAGAGCGGGCCGGGGAATCCGGCCCTTTTCCTTCTTCTTTTGTTAACCGTTCATTGACAGGTGGATTTGGTTCGTGCCCGGGCTTTATATCTTGAACGCCTTGACGGACCGTCTTGGCTCCCGCTGGTCGAGCGGTGAGGACCAGACCCTCCTCCCCGACCGTCGCTGTGGTGCTCAGGGGTTTAACCAGGTTGATCACCAGCCTGGACGGTTCCGGGGGAGGAACCGGCGGGCGGGAAAAAAGGGAGAACAACCCGGCTTCGCTCAAACCAAAGAAGAGCAGGTGGAGGAGGATGGAGATGAATAAAGCCCGGGCGAACAAAGAACTCACCTCAGTACCGGATATTCAG
>JAKOVI010000063.1 GCA_029782135.1 Bacillota bacterium | reverse complement strand
ACTCCGGCAGGAGCTAGCTAAAACCTCCATCCGGAAATACCAAGCGATGGAGAGAGTCATGGGCCAAGATGGTCGGGCGCGAGGGCTACTTCAGTTCTACGGCGCGAACCGGACCGGGCGATGGGCGGGACGGCTTATACAAGTACAAAATCTTCCAAGAAACAATCTGCCTGATCTGGACCTGGCCAGAAAACTCCTCCGAGCCGGTGACTACGAAAGCCTGGAACTGCTTTTTGAAAGCGTTCCAGACACGCTGTCCCAGTTGATCCGGACAGCGATCATCCCGGACGACGGCCACCGGTTCATCGTAGCAGACTTTTCCTCCATCGAGGCCCGGGTGGTGGCCTGGTTGGCCGGGGAAAAGTGGCGAATGGACGTATTTAACTCCCACGGGAAGATATACGAAATGTCTGCCGCTCAGATGTTCAAAGTTCCCTTTGAAAGTATTGATAAAAGCAGTCCGCTCCGGCAAAAGGGTAAAGTTGCAGAATTGGCCTGTATTGCAGAAGGAGAATTAGTTCTTACCGATCAAGGGCTTGTCCCGATTGAAAAAATAACTACCGGTCATAAAGTTTGGGATGGAGTGGAGTTTGTAACGCATGACGGCGTTGTATTCCGTGGCATCAAGGAGGTAATCACCTATGACGGACTCTGCGCAACACCAGATCATAAAGTCTGGATTGAAGGGGAACCGGAGCCGGTACAACTCCAGTACGCCGCCACCTGCGGCGCACGTCTCTTACGCTCCAGAGTTGGTTGGCAAGCGCTACGGGTGGGTAGAGATTATAAGTCCGGAAAAGCGCTGGGCCAAGAACTGGAGGCATCCCCGGGTGCTCACCCGGTGTGTAGGATGCGGGGCCGTACAATGGACGTTATTAGACAATTTACAACGCGGTTTATCCAAAGGTTGTCAGGCCTGTTCCCAACCGCGTCAAATTCCGAGATGGCTAGACCGGAGGTTGACAGCTGCAAAACAGCGCTGCACCAATCCAAACGACCCTGGTTATCCGAATTACGGCGGAAGAGGAATAGAATTCCGCTTTCCTTCTGTTTTGGCGGCGGGTCTTTGGATAAAGGAAAACCTGGGAATACCACCGCGAGAGATGGAGATAGACCGAATAGACAACAACGGTCATTACGAACCCGGCAACCTTCGATTTGTAACGCACCAAAAGAACGTGAACAACAGGCGAAACACCAGAACCCCGGATTGGGACCCCAGAAAATGGCCTTATGCGCGAAGTGTCGTGGTTCGGAAATTGAGCCAGGGCATGACAAGAGAAGAGATTATCCAAGAAGCACGTTTAGCTGTGAAAGAAAAACGCAAAAACTGGAGGGTAATTGCCGCAAGGTTAGAGTTTATGACATACTAAACGCCGGTCCACGAAACCGTTATACGGTGTCTGACTGCTTGGTCCATAACTGCGGTTACGGTGGCGGCGTAGGAGCCCTCAAAGCTATGGGCGCTTTGGAGATGGGTCTGGCCGAAGACGAACTGCCGGGCTTAGTTAAGACCTGGCGGGCGGCTAACCCCAACACCACAAAGTTCTGGTGGGATGTAGAAGCGGCCGCGCACGCCGCAGTGAGGGAGAAGAAAATTACTCAAATGCAATACGGCTTAACTTTTTCCTATGAATCCGGCTGTCTGTTCATCACGCTCCCCAGCGGCCGGCGGCTGGCTTATCCCCGACCAAGAATTGAGAATGACACGCGGTTTAACAAGCCAATTTTGACCTACGAAGGAATCGAACAGAAGCTTTGGAAACGGCTGAAAACCTACGGCCCTAAGCTGGTGGAGAACGTTGTCCAGGCCGTTTCCCGGGACTGTCTGGCCGCCGCCATCGTTCGACTTCATGAAGCAGGTTACAGAATCGTTTTCCACGTCCACGACGAAGTGATCGCCGAAATGCCGTTCGGATCCGGATCAGTGAAAGAAATGTGCGAAATCATGAGCCAACCAATCAGCTGGGCCCCAGGCCTGCCGCTAGAGGCTGATGGATTTGAGTGCGAGTACTATCGAAAAGATTAAGGGGGTGAACTCATGAGCGCGACCAACCGCGGAGCAATCCGTCGAGAAAGTGACTTTTACCGGACCCCAGAGTGGGTGGTTGACAGCATTATCCAGACGCTTGGTGCACCTTATTTTTCAGGAGCGTATGTATTGGAACCTTGCGCCGGTGACGGAGTAATAGTCGAAAAGATTAGATCCTGCAGCCACTCCGCCCAAATCACTGCAATTGAGATAAGACCCGAAGAAAAACAAAACCTCATAGAAGCAGGCGCAGATCAGGTTATCATCGACAACTTTCTCGAATTTTCCGGGCGAGATCCAAATCCGGACATAATCATCACCAACCCACCATATTCCATTGCCCAAGAAATCATTGAGCATTGTTTCGAGATTGCGCCAGATGCCGAGGTAATCATGCTTCTCCGGCTGGCCTTTCTGGAGTCGAAAAAACGCAAGCCTTTTTGGGACAAGCACCCGGTGACGCAACTTTATGTTTTAAGCGAGAGACCAAGTTTCACAAGCAAAGGCACTGATGCAACAGCTTACGCCTGGTTTGTCTGGAGTAAATATCGGGAACCCAAAATTCAGGTGATTTAGGAGGCATTTAAAAATGATCAATGAATCCGCGGTAAATAAACATTTTAAAAAGGTGTGGAGAGACGGCCAAATACTTGTAGAGAATTCGGATCCCGGGTATCTAATCAGCGATACAATCCTTATACTTCGCGTATCAAAAGACCTTAAACTGTTTAACGACCGTGCGTTGTTTCCGGAACTTCCGCCGGAAAATAAATGTTACACCTACAGCAAATTACGCGGTTTTCAAAAAGACGGGCCCAAAATTGAGGAGTTAATGAAACGTTTTCTCAAAGAAGATTTAGCTGAAATACAAGCTACTCCGTGGCGATACGAAGACGCCGTGCTAATGCACAACAATGAAAAATATTTATTTGTGAATCAGCGGTTTTTAAACCTGTTAAACTTGGTAACAAACCATATCGGATATAACAACACAAAAAGAACAGATTCACCTATTATATATGGCAACAGTAAAGATGTGAAAAAGGTCTTCGCGGTCATAATGCCCTTACAAATAGACTTTACAAGAGAAGACTACAGTAAATTCCCGCACATCCCGGAGTTAATTGAAGAAACTAAAGGGTGATAAACCTTGATCCAAAACATCCCGAACATCCCCGGCAAAACCGTAAAAATCAAATACGACGGCTCCATCACGATCGCCGAAGGCCGCAGCCGGCACGCAAAGACCTGGAAAAACCGGGAACTGCTCTGGTCCGAGCTGGTGGCCAAGCTATCTCAAACCACCAGGACCCGAGAAACTTTTGCCGAGTATCAAAAAATGACCAAGGCCCAGCGAGACCAAATCAAAGACGTGGGCGGCTTTGTCGGCGGTGCGCTCAAAAACGGCCGGCGGAAAACGGATCATATCAGTTGGCGATCACTGCTCACGCTTGACGCGGATTATATCAAGGGTGATTTTTGGGCGGCCGTCGAGGTCGTGCTTGGCTGTGCGTGTGCGGTCTATTCGACCCATTCACACAGCCCTTCTTCTCCTCGTTTGAGATTGGTCATCCCGCTCTCCCGGCCAGTCACCCCGGACGAGTACCCGGCTGTTGGTCGGCGCATAGCCGCAGACCTGGGGATTGACTTTTTCGATGATACCACCTACCAGCCCCACCGGCTGATGTACTGGCCGAGCACGGCGGCCGACGGGGAGTATGTTTTCCGGTATCTGGACGCGCCCTGGCTGGACCCGGACGAGGTCCTGGCCCGGTATCCGGACTGGCGGGATCCATCATATTGGCCGGAGTCTTCACGGGCGCAGAAGGCCCGGAAGAAACTGGCCGAAAAGCAGGGCGATCCAACGGAAAAGGCCGGTCTGATTGGCGCCTTTTGCCGGACCTACTCAGTACCAGAGGCAATCGAGACTTTTCTCTCTGACATTTACACACCCGCTGGACCGGACCGGTACACGTATATCCCAGGAAGCTCCACCGGCGGCCTGGTCATCTACGATGACGGAAAATTCGCCTACTCTCATCACGGAACGGATCCGATCTCCGGCCTGCTGGTCAATGCTTTTGATTTAGTTCGCCTGCACAAATTCGGCGAACTAGATGAAGCCGCGGAACCAGATACGCCCACCAACCAACTACCCAGTTATACCGCGATGGTTGAATTTTGCCAACAGGATGAAGCCACGAAGCGAACGCTGGGGAAGGAGCGCCTGGAAAAAGCCGCGGAAGATTTCGCCACGGCTACCACCGATGAGGACTGGATGACGAAGCTGGAATATACGAAAGCCGGCGAGATCAAGGTTACGCTTCCAAACCTGGTCCTCATTCTCCGGCATGATCCAAACCTTCAGGGGATCGCTTATGATGCCCACCGGGGCGCGATTGTGCTTCTGAAGCCGGTCCCGTGGCGGAAGCCCACGGACTGGCGCGGACCGGACTGGTCGGACGACGATGACGACAGCCTCCAGGTATACATCTCAAATGTGTACGGCATATATTCGCCGGCAAAAATCAAGACGGCCCTGGTCTCCGCCAGTCACGAAAGGGCGTTTCATCCTATCCGGGACTACCTAAACGGCCTAGAGTGGGACGGGATCCCGCGGGTGGACACGCTTTTGGTCGACTATCTTGGCGCTGATGATGCACCATACGTCCGAGCGGTGACCCGGAAGACCCTGACGGCCGCAGTGGCCCGGGTGATGCGTCCGGGTTGTAAATTT
>JAKOVI010000019.1 GCA_029782135.1 Bacillota bacterium | reverse complement strand
GAAAGACCGGGAGGGGCGGGAACGGGGCGTTCCCACCGAAGACGTGCTGATTCAGAACTGTGTGGTCTACCAAGGACACGGCGGGTTTGTGGTCGGCAGCGAGATGTCCGGCGGTGTGCGCAATGTCTATGTACGGGATTGTACATTTATCAATACGGATATTGGGTTACGGTTTAAAAGCGCGCGTGGCCGGGGCGGTGTTGTGGAAAAGATCTACATCGAGCGGATCAATATGCTCGATATTGATAAAGCGGCGATTAGTATCAGCCTTTTCTACGAGCAGAAACAACGGCCTAAACAGGATGAGGTACCGCCGGTTACGGAGGAGACGCCGGCCATCAGGGATATTCATTTCAAGGAAGTGGTCTGCCGGGGTGTGCAGAAAGCCGTGGTGTTGGATGGGCTTCCGGAGATGCCGTTATCGAACATTACGATGGAAAAAGTATCGATCAGCGCTCAAGAGGGATTCTTCTGTTCCGAGGTTGTCGATTCAAGTTTCAAACAGGTTGAGTTCTTCCCGCAACACGGTCCGGTGATGACCCTGGCGAACACCGCGAATGTGACGATTGAAGTAGTAGCTTATCCGGAGGACCAGCGTTTGTTGCGGGTCGAAGGCAAGCGTAGCCAGGGAATCAGGATCATCGTCCCGGAGGGGAAGGAACTCCGGGAAGAACTTGAGATCGGGGCGGAAGTGCCGGCTGAAGCGATCCAATGAAAGCAGGGATGGGGTAAAAAAGACCGTCGACCCTGGTATGTATATACTCCGGGATCTTTGCGAAAGGGGTTCAGAGATGAAGGGTACGCAGAAAAAGTTCCGTTGGTTGATCGGTTTTAGTCTGTTATTATTTGTACTTACGATGGTTGGCTGTGGTAAAAAAAACAATACTTCTTTGGAACCGGATAACTTGGAAATCCCTGTCGAGGAACCACGAGACGTACTGGCCTTTCCCACGGCGGAAGGTTACGGCCGTTTTACGACCGGGGGCCGGGGTGGTAGGGTATTCATTGTGGACAGTTTAGAAGATGATAAAAACAAACCGGGTACCTTCCGGTACGCGGTTGAGCAATCAGGACCCCGGACGATTGTCTTTGAGGTTTCCGGTAATATTGAGCTAAAGTCGACGTTGAAGATCACAAACGGCGACTTGACGATTGCCGGGCAGACCGCACCGGGGGATGGGATCTGCATCAAAAACTATCCTGTGCAAATCGATGCCGATAATGTGATCATCCGTTTCCTTCGTTTCCGTTTAGGGGACGAAATGCAAGAGGAAGCCGATGCGTTCTGGGGACGGAGACGGAAGAATATTATCATCGATCACTGCTCGATGAGTTGGTCGGTGGATGAGACGGCCAGTTTCTATGATAATACTTTCTTCACCATGCAGTGGTGCATCATCAGTGAGAGTCTATACAATTCGGTACATGGAAAAGGAAAACACGGTTACGGCGGTATCTGGGGCGGCAAGGGCGCCACTTTCCACCATAACCTGTTGGCCCACCATTCCAGCCGGAATCCCCGTTTTTGCGGAAGCCGTTATCATGGAAACCCCAAAGCGGAAGGGGTAGACTTCCGGAATAATGTCATCTACAACTGGGGGAGCAATAGTGCTTACGGCGGCGAGGGCGGTTACTATAACATCGTGGCGAACTACTATAAACCCGGGCCGGCGACCAAATCCAATGTTAAGTCGAGGATAGTTAACCCTTCAGCTCCAGCCTCTGATAACCAATATCCGGCAATCGGGAAATGGTACGTGGCCGGCAATTATATGGAGGGGAATGCGGGCGTGACCGCGGATAACTGGGCGGGGGTTCACCCGGATTCCGGTATTAGTAAACAAAGTATTCATTTGGCCAGTCCGTTCCCTGCCGCCCCGGTTAAGACCCAGACAGCACAAGAAGCATATGAACTGGTTTTGGCGAACGCTGGGGCGATCAAACCGCGGAGGGATAATGTGGATTCCCGGATTGTTGAAGAAGTACGGAACGGGACCGCTACTTACGGCGGGACATATGGCGCCGGCTTGGGGATCATCGACACCCAGGCGACCGTGGGGGGCTGGCCGGTGTTGCAGAGCGGGACGGCGCCTGCGGACAGCGACCGGGACGGGATGCCCGACGAATGGGAATTAAAACATAGATTGAACCCGAATGATCCGGCAGACCGGAACGGCGATTTCAACGGGGACGGTTATACCAATTTGGAGAAATACTTAAACGAACTGGCGGGCGATATTAGTTACTAAACTTATATTAACTTCTATTTCGCCTGAGGAATTTTTAAGACCGGAAATTCCGCGTTCTATAATAAAAAAATAAAGTGAGGGAGGAATGTCCATGAACAAAATTGGTCTCTGTTTATTGGTGGTTTGGCTACTCTGTTCCTTCTCCTCCAGTCTGTGTTTGGCCAGTGCCGAAACGGGCAAACCGTTGGGGTTATGGCCGGCCAATGGCGCCAAAGACGTCTGTGTCGATGTGCTCCCGAAGATCACCTTTGATGCGCCTCCGATCCTGGGGGAGAAAGGGCAAATCCTGATCTGCCGGGCGAAGGACGACAAGGTTGTCGACAAGATTATCCTGGAGGATCCGCCAATCAATGTTTGGGGCGAGGCGGGAGTGCCGGTCGGGTGCACGACGAAGTATAATGTTATCGGGAAAGTCCCCGGGGCGCTCCGGGTGCGTGTTGTCAATTACCACCCGGTGATGATTGACGGCAATACGGTCATTATTGCGCCGCATAACAACCGCCTGGAGTACAACACCGAGTATTATCTGTTGGTTGAACCCGGAGTGGTGACCGGGACGATTAATGGCCAACCATTTAACGGGATCACGGCCAAGGGCGAATGGGGGTTTAAAACCAAACGCCAGGCCCCGCGGGGGACGACCTTCAAGGTGAACGCCGACGGAAGTGCGGATTTTTGCACGATCCAAGGAGCGATTGACGCCATCCCGGTGAAGAACAAAAAACCGTATACGATTGAAGTGGCGGCCGGTGTTTATCCGGAGCTGTTATACCTGGCGGACAAGTACAATGTGACGATCCGGGGCGAGGACCGGGAGAAGACAATTATCCGCTATAACAACTGCGATAAGCAAAACACCGGGATCGGGTACGGGACGCCCACGCCGATCTCGGATTTAACCCACCCGGAGCGCGGGGGACGGAGTGTTTTCCTGGCCGACGGGGCTGACGGGCTGGTCCTGGAGAACCTGACGATCGAGAACACGTTCGGGCGGGGAAGCCAGGCGGAGACGATCTGCTTTAATGGCGGCGCGGAGCACCGTTATATCGCAAAATACTGTAATTTCCTGAGTTACCAGGATACCGTCCAGGTCAATGCCCGTGCCTGGTTCTACCAGTGTTTGGTCTCGGGTGATGTCGATTTTATCTGGGGAACCGGGCCGACCGTCCTCTTTGAAGAATGTGAACTCCGGGTCCAACGCAGC
>JAKOVI010000108.1 GCA_029782135.1 Bacillota bacterium | reverse complement strand
CGGCCGGTTGTTTACTACTTTAATCACTTGTTCCTGTCCCCGGTTGTTGACAATCGCCGCGACCGGCACCAGAACTTGATCTTTCACTTCCTCGACGATAATTTCCAGATCGGCGGAGAATTCCGGCTTCAAGAGCTCCGTTTCCTCGCTGAGGACGATCTTGACGGGTAAAGTTACGATCCCATTGCTGTTCTTCGCTTGCAGGGCAATCTCTTTGACTTGCCCCTGGAAAGTCCGTCCGGGGACCGCTTCCACGGTGATCCGGACTTTCTGGCCGACTTTGACCAGATGACACTCGCTCTCACTGATCTCCACATCAATCTCGTAAGGGCCGTCCGCCATGATCGTGCCGACCGCATTTTGTTCATTAATCCCGACGTAATCACCGGCATCGACCAGATCTCTGGTAATAATCCCGTCAAACGGGGCTGTTAGAGTGGTCGCCTCCAAGTTTTCCTTCGCAAGTTGCAACGTGAGGGCGGCTTCTTTGATCTCCCGTTCCAGACCGTTTATCACTGCCAAATCATAGGCTTTTTTTGCCTTAAGGTATTCCAATTCTTGTTTGGTCTTCTCCAATTCAACCAACACTTCGCCCTTTTTCACCCGTTTCCCCGCTTCAAGGTAGTCGTTTTTCACACGGCCGCTGATACTGAAGTAGAGTTCTTTTATCTGTTGCGGTGATAAATAACCGCTCGCCGAGATTGTCTTTTCCAAGTCCCCTTTTTCCACCCTCACCACGAGTTCCGGTCTGATTTCCAGATTGGCGCGGTTCCCGGCCGCCGCTTTCTCCGCCCGCTGTTTCCAGAGCAACCAACCGGCGCCAAGCACCCCAACAACCACAAGCATGGCGATTATTATTCGTGTTTTCTTGCTCAGCCTCATCAACCCTACCCCCAAGTTTTAAGATTTCCCCCGGTCCCATCCGGGAGCCGCAGTTTAAATCAACCCGACCAGGCGCAGTACCCGTAACTTGGCGAGGAAGAGCCGGTCTTCCGCTTCTTGCCGGCTGATCTTGGCGTTCTGCCCGGCCAGCTCCTTCCGTGCCCATTCTTGTTCAGTAATTAACCCGGCCGCCAGTTGTTCCCGGTAGGCCGCTGCCTCCAGCGCCGCCTTTTCTTCCAGGAAAGTGACCGCTTCCAAATTAAGCCGGGCCAGTTCAAGCTGGTGCAGGAGTTTCTGGAGTTGGGAGTGGAGATTCTCCGTCAAATACTGGTAGTCACGTTCGAGCGAACGCAGTAAGGCTTGGTATTCTTCCTCTTCCAGTTTTTTCTTGCCGCCGTCCCATAACTTATAATTCAGGTTTAAATTGATCTGCCACTTTTGCTCCGGATAATTGTAAGTGCCGCCGGTGGTAATCTCCGGTTTACGCTCCGCCTGCTTCCATTCCCATTCCACTTTCGCTTGCTCTTGCTCGCGGCGGTGGGCGGCCAATTGGTAATGATTCGCGTTCAGTGCCCCGCGCAGCCACTCTTCATCCGCCCAATCCAGTGCCAAACCGGCCAATTCTTCTTTGATCTGCTGGAAATAGGGGTTCTCCGGGAGCAAATTCACCTTGCTGGCGCCCGGTAACCCCAAGGCCAATTGCCATTCCCTCTCCGCTGCCTGGAAATTATTCTTCGCCTGTTTTAACTGGTATTCGGCTTGCTTTAAAGCGTTTTTTTCGGCTAGAATCTGGGCCGGCCCCGCCTCCCCGATCGCCTGAAGCTTTAAAGTTTGCGCGTACTCTTCACCGGCCAGGCGGTACTCTTCTTCCGCCACTGCTACCTTTTCCTGGAGACGTAAAAGATTAAGATAACCTTCCAGCCAGTTGATCTTCTCCGTCTCCGCCTGCCATTTGAAGTTCTCTTCCGCCTTTCTGAGACTGTTAAGCGTCCGGTAGTACTCCTGTTCCGCCGCCGGGGGGGCCCACGGGAAGAGCTTTTGCGTTATATTGAAACGAAACCCCACCACCGGTTCCTCTTCGGCGGTCAGTTCTTTTTTTAACGAAAGTTGCGGGCTGAGGGAAAGCCCGCTGCGGTAAGAGCGCCGGCCCTGGACACCGACCTCCACCCCGGCCTGTTCCTGCTTGTTCGCAAGGGGACTGCTTCCGAGATTTCCTGTATCCAGACTGCCAACAACATCCACTTGCCAGTTCAGACCGGTTTCCAGCATTGCCAATTGCCGCTGGAGCTTTGCGACCTGATCTTTCAGGTCGGCAAGGGACGGACTATGTTCAAAACCCCAGGCAATCGCTTCTTCCAGAGTGAACTCCCTGACCGTCGATTTTTTCCCGTCTTCCGCCGAGAGGCTGCCGCTGCCGAAGAGAACAATGCAGCTTAGGAAGAACAGGATTGCACGGTAGCTTTTTCTCGTCACGAACTTCATCAGTTACCCCCCAGTTCCAGGCCGAGCATTTGTTGGAGTTTCCACTTCTCCAGGAGGAAAGAGGAGACGGTGACCAGTGCCTGGTATTCCGCCTGCAACAATTCGACCTCGGCGGCGATCCGGTCGACACTACTGACCAGGCCAATCGCATGTTGCTGCAGGATCTTCTCATAATTTGTTTGCACCGTAACCAAATGGGTACGGTTGATTGCCAGTTCTTCCTCCTTCTGGCGCACCGTCGCGTACTGTTTGCCAACCGAAGTCTCCAAGTCGGCGCGGGCCCGTTCCCTGGCCAAAATCGCCAGTTCCAGGTTGTTCTCCAGTTTCTTGGCTTCCCAGGTCGCCAGGGGACCGGTTTGTCCCCGTTCCCGATCAAGTTTCGCCAGTTCAACCCCGAGGTCTAAGGAACGGAGGTTCCAACTGTTGTCGCGCGCCAAAGCAAGTGTTTCTTCCAGGCCCAAGGACCAGCCCGCCGGAGTGGTCCCTTCGACGAGCGCCGCCTGGAGTTCCCCCGGGGGGCTCCCGATCTGGGCTTCCAGACTACGCAGCAACTGGCCATACTGTTCTTCGGTTTTCCGCAAAGCCAAACGGGCGCTATGGTACTCGTTCTCCTGCTTCAATAATTCGATCCGCGTTTTGTAGCCCAATTCGACCTGCGCCTCCAGATCCCGGAGCAACTGCGCCTCGTAGTCAACCGTTTTGCTTCGTAATCCCTTTTCCCGGTTTACTTTAATGATCTCCAGGTAGGTTTGGGCAATCTCAAACAGGACCTGGTTGCGTGTTTGCTCATAAGCGGCCTGCGCTTCCAGGAGATTCTTTTCCACCTGGAGGTCCGCATAGCGGGAGACCGTCAATTGATTGGCCGCTTTATTCTTTTCATAATCCAAACGCGCGTTATCCAAACGAAGTTTGGCCATTTTCAGTTCATAGTTCGCCTCTTCGCCCAAAGCTAAAGCGTTTTCTAAAGTAAGCGGCTTGATTTCCGCTCCTCCTGCCACTTGCGCCAGGCCGAGCAGGAAGATCATTATAGCGAGGATACTCTTTTTTGCCGTCAATCGGATCACCTCCGTCCACTTTCACGGTTACGCTTTTCAAGGAATGACAAAGTACGCCATGGGTGTTTGGAATGCAATTCCGGCATACGGGATCATTCTTTTTCGGACTTACAGGTTTAAACGCAGAGAACACTAGTTTGTTCCTCCGATACAAAATCTTTACAAATTACCTATAAAAAAACTACCCTGCACAGAGTAGTTTTCTGCAAAAGAAAAAACGCCATTTGTTTCCGCATGGCGTTTCCTGTTTTACATTTTTATATGGTGCCGAAGGCGGGATTTGAACCCGCACGGGAGTACTCCCACTGCGCCCTGAACGCAGCGCGTCTGCCAATTCCACCACTTCGGCATTGCAAATGATATTATAACTCATAAGGCGCCACTTGTAAAGAGGTTTTTTCAACCGTTTGCGCAGAGGTCAACCGCCGGTATAAATAATCAATAATTGTACTGCGTTTGATAATACCAATAAAGTTCTGCTGGTCATCAACGACCGGAATAAAGTTTTGGTTGACCGCCAGGGGAATTAACTCTTCAATCGGCGAGTTAATCGAGATCGGTTCGTTCCATTGTTGTTTAGGAATATCTTTAAGGCGCATTTTATACAGATCCTTAAATTTTAATTCAGGGTTACGTTTAAAAGTCCACAACAGATCACCCTCGGTCAATGTCCCGGCGTATTTACCGGCTTTATTCACCAACGGCAGGGCGGTATAACGGTGATATTCCATCTTCTCCAAAGCTTGTCTGATCGTAGAATCCTCATGAAGCCAAACCACTTCTTCTTTGGGAGTCAGGTAAAATGCAGCAATCTTCATCTCCGCGCCTCCTTCTTCCACTTTCAATCTTTAATAACGTGGAAAAAGGAAAAACATTTCATTATCCACAACAAAATTTTTTAATAAAAGATCTCCCATCCGCTATCTTTCGTAAGTGCTTGCATAATTTTAGCGGTCTTACCGTAAAATATCATCGAAATAAGATAATTGGAGATTTTAGGCTATTTAATTAATTAGATGGAGTATATGGAAGCTATTCTCATTTTATTTCGGATTCTAGTGTGATATCGCCATAATTTGCCCTGTAATGCTTCTTGCATTTTCCAGAAGTGGTTAATAAAATAAACTCTAGAATTAGCACTCACCTTAGATGAGTGCTAATAAAAAGTTTGAGGAGGGAGAAAATGAACATTAAACCATTAGGAGAAAGAATCGTCATCAAGGTTTTGGAGAGTGAGGAAAAGACGAAAAGCGGCATCGTCCTCCCTGACACGGCGAAAGAAAAACCGCAACAGGGCGAAGTCGTAGCAATCGGCTCCGGAAAAACTTTGGATAACGGCCAAAAAGTTCCCTTGGAAGTAAAGGTTGGCGACCGTGTATTATTCGCCAAATACGCTGGAACTGAAGTAAAAATCGACGGCGAAGAATATATGGTATTGAAAGAGAGCGACGTTCTGGCAATCTTAAATTAAGACCAGTTCCAATGGTTGTAAATAAATATATTTGAAGAGGGTGAAAAAATGGCTGGAAAACAAATTATTTATAACGAAGAAGCGCGGCATGCTTTAGAGCGTGGCGTTAATAAACTGGCTGATACCGTAAAAATCACTTTGGGACCGAAAGGCCGTAATGTTGTTTTAGAGAAGAAGTATGGTTCGCCCACGATTACCAATGACGGTGTCACGATCGCCAAAGAGATCGAACTGGAAGATCCGTTTGAGAACATGGGCGCCCAACTGGCCAAGGAAGTAGCGACCAAGACCAATGACGTGGCCGGTGACGGTACCACCACCGCTACCTTGCTGGCGCAAGCCATGGTCAGGGAAGGATTGAAAAACCTGGCCGCCGGGGCTAACCCGATGATCCTCAAACGCGGGATTGAAAAAGCAGTGAACGCGGTCGTTGAGGAACTGAAGAAGCTCAGCAAACCGGTTGATAATAAACAAGCGATTGTCCAGGTGGCTTCGGTCTCCGCTTCTGACGAAGAGATTGGTAACTTAATCGCCGAAGCGATGGAGAAAGTCGGGAAAGACGGGGTTATTACCGTCGAAGAATCCAAGACCACCGGCACCCATCTCGAAGTGGTCGAAGGTATGATGTTTGACCGGGGTTATATCTCCCACTATATGGTCACCGACTCCGAACGGATGGAAGCGGTCTTAGACGAGCCCTATATCCTCTTGACTGACAAGAAGATTACTTTAGTGAAAGACCTTATCCCCATCCTTGAAAAGGTCGTCCAAAGAGGCAAGCCCTTATTGATCGTTGCTGAAGATATAGAAGGCGAAGCCCTCGCCACCTTAGTCGTGAACAAACTGCGCGGCACCCTCAATGTCGTGGCGGTAAAAGCGCCCGGTTTTGGCGACCGCCGGAAAGCGATGCTCAGCGATATCGCCATTGTCACCGGCGGACAGGTCATCTCCGAGGATGTCGGGATTTCCCTCGAGAATGTCACCCTTGATATGCTGGGCCAAGCCCGCCAGGTTAAAGTCACCAAAGAGGAGACCACCATTGTTGATGGTAAAGGTTCCACGCAAGACATCAAGAACCGGATCAGCCAGATTAAACTCGAGATCGAGGAGACCACTTCCGATTACGACCGGGAGAAACTCCAAGAAAGACTGGCGAAACTGGCCGGTGGCGTAGCTGTTATTCAGGTTGGCGCCGCAACCGAAACGGAAATGAAAGAGAAGAAACACCGGATTGAGGATGCGCTCTCGGCGACCCGTGCCGCGGTTGAAGAAGGAATCGTCCCGGGCGGCGGCGTTACGCTCCTCCAGATCTCCCCGATCCTTGATGAACTGCAGAAGAAAGAGAGCGGCGATGTGGCAACCGGTATCTCGATCGTCCGCAAAGCTTTGGCTGAGCCCATTAAGTGGATTGCCAACAATGCCGGCGCTGAAGGATCCGTTATTGCCGAGAAAGTGCTTTCCCTCCCGAAGGGACAGGGCTACAATGCAGTCACTGGCGAGTTTGTCGATATGATCAAAGCGGGAATTGTCGACCCGACCAAAGTTACCCGCAGCGCGCTCCAGAACGCTGCCAGTATCGCTGCGATGTTACTTACCACCGAAGCTTTGGTCGCCGAGATTCCGGAGAAAGAGAAACCGGGAATGCCGAACCCCGGCATGGGCATGGATTATTAAAAAAAAGAGGGGGGGTTTTCCCCCTCTTTTTTTTCTCTTTTTGGTGCCGGATCAAGTTTACCAGTGTAAAACTCGTTCCACCCATTCCTCCAGTTTCCCCGCTTCATTCACTGTTTTGAAGACAGTATAACGCTCCCGGTAGTCTTTGGCGTAGAGCAGGCTTTTTCTTAGCGTATCCTTGTCAATTCCCACTTCCGCCGCTGTCGTTGGCGCGCCCAATTCCCGGAAAACCTCCTCCAGTTTTTCAGGGCCCGGAAGAAAGGCAAGCTCCTCTTTGATTAACCGCAGATCCCGGCACAAGGCTTGCAGGCGTCGTTCCTGTTCCGGCCAGTCAAGATACTCTCCGGGATTATCCCGCAGAATCAGCGGGCCGATTTTTTCCCCATAGGCGTCAAGCACCGCTTTTTCCCAGACCGTTTTTGCCGGCCTGGCTTGCCGGATCCGCTCCAAATCCAACGTTTTCCACTCTTCCGCCAAGAACAGGGCATAAAACCGTGCCGCATAGAGTGTTGCTACGCCAACCGCCGTGCCGTGGCGAGGGGCTTTCTCGCCGCGGGAAAGTTTAATCATCTCCCAGTAATGGGCCATATTATGTTCAATCGAAGCAACCGGCCTGGTATGGCCGAGCATTAAAATCGTCAACCCGGAGAGGATTAACGCCTCCATCATCCTTTTGATCCCCTCCGGTGTCCGGTTTTTGATCCCGTCAAGCTGCTGCAGGCATTTTTCTACCGCCTGGCTGATCAATGCAGCCGCGACTGGACAATACGCTTCCTGATTGATGATCCGGCCGAGGATCCAATCCGCTTTGGCAATATACTTACCGATGATATCCCCAAACCCGGAAATCACCATCGGATATGGGGCATTTTTGATGATTTCCAGATCACAGATCAAGACCTGTGGATAGGTAGCCGGTTTATTGACCTTCAACCCCCGGGCCAAAAGCGGGGCGACCACCGAAGTATAACCGTCCATCGAAGCCGCCGTCGCGACGCTGACAAACGGCCGCCCGGTATGGAAGGCCACGTAACGGGTGAGATCATTAATCGAACCGGAACCGACGGCCACTAAAAAATCAATCCCTTGCTCCAGCGCCAACAGGATCTCCCCCAACGCCGCCTCATCCGGTTCCAACTCTTCCTCCCGTTCCAACAGACAGAGCGTAACGGTGAATCCCCCGGCCCGCAGGAGCCGGATCGTTTCTTCCCCGGCCACCCGGTAAGTGTTCTCATCCGCGATCACCAATGCTTTCTTCCCGAGCTTCCGTTTACCCAGGTAATCGACGATCCCTGCAAGGATTCCCTCCCCAATGTAGACATCCAAATCCGGCCGCTGGTGCTCAACTCCGCAGCAACAATTGATCTCCGGTAAGATCAGTTGATTATCTTTATAGCTGATGGTCAACCCCAAACCGCTTCCCCCTCTCATTCCTGGTTTACTCCGGGCAATTTTGGTTGGCTTTTCCCCTCCAATTGGTGATGCAATGTTACGATCCCCTCCGTTAGTTAATTATTGTTCGAATTGCATTTTCCTGCAAAAAGCAGAGAATAGAGTTTGATCTTATGATATAATGGGCTTGATTTTAATGACCGTAACAAGAAAAAAGGAGATGATCTCTTGCCGGACCGGAATTACTATGTACAAAAAGCGCTCGCGCTTGGCGCCGAACACGCCGTCTTATTTGAAATTAATGATATTGTCTTTGACCCGCGGACAATTTTGAAGTGTATGTTTGGCTGCGCCGACTGGGGGAAGGGGCCGACCTGTCCTTCGCGGCCCGGCTCGCTGAAACCATGGGAATACCGGCAAATCTTCGAACGGTATAACTGGGGCCTCATTATTCATTCTCCGGAGAAAAAAACCGCCCAGGAAGTCTCGTTCGCCATTGAGCGTGAGGCCTTTCTTGACGGTTACCATTTTGCTTTTTCCCTTAGTGACTGTGCCATCTGTTCCGAATGCGCCGGTTTAAAAGGCAAGCCCTGTGTCAACCCGAAGGAAGCCCGCCCGGCCTTTCATAGTGTCGGGATTGATGTTTTCCGGACGGTGCACCAATTCGGTCTCCCGCTAAAAACACTGAAAGACGAGACCGAACCGCAAAACTGGTATTCGGCAGTCTTCATCGATTAGCTTCTCTTTCTCCCACACTCAACTCCGGTCTGGGCTTGACTGCTTCCGCCAAGAATATATGCCCGCCAAGGGTGGCGTTTTTTTCGCCGCCCACCAGAATGGAGACCGCGTCAAGGTTAAGATTGATGGCCAAGGTATTGACCAAACTGTAAAGGGCCATCATTTCCGAGGCGCCTCCCCCGTCGATCCTTTCCGCCAACGCCGGATCGATATCCACCACCGCGGTCTCCCCGCCCAACCGGAAACTCCGGACCCATTCGCCTGGGGGTAAACAGGGCAAAAGGGCGCTCCCTTCCCCGGGCCCCTTCAGCAGTTCCGCCAGGACCAATACCCCCTTTTCCTCCGGTTTCCACTTCGTTAAAGTAGGCATTTCCCGGATTTCCGGTGTCAGCATCAAATCTTCATTATTGGGCGTCGCATAATAAAGGCAGACGGTTCCGGGTGTCACCGGCGGAAAGGTCAGCTCCGGGTAGACCTTACCGGTCAAGACCGGCCGCGCTTCGCTTTCGAGGGCCGACAGGTACTCCACAGTGCCATAAAAGATCGCTTCCGCCAATTTTTCCCGGTATTCTTCATCCGCCAGCAACGCTTCTTCGCGGGGATTGGAGATAAAACCAACCTCAACGGTGACCGCCGGCATCGTGGTCTCCTCTAAGAGTAAATAATCGGCTTGTTGAGCTTTCCGGCGGTTCGGCCCTAAGCGCTCGGCCAAACTTTTCTGGATCGCCACTGCAAGAAGTTTGCTTTCCGGAACTTTACGGTCATAAAAGCATTGCACCCCCGACCAGATCGATTGCGGAAAACTGTTGACATGAATACTTAACAGCAGATCGGCTTCACTTTCGTTTGCGATCTTTACCCGGTGCAGGATATCCCGGCGTTTCTTCGTCAGCTTGCCTTCCCCGGATTCCCCACTGTAGTCAAGATCCGCCTCCCTGGTCATGACGACATAGACACCCACCCGCGAAAAATAGCGTTTTAGCCTTTTGGCGATATCCAAAGTGACCTCCTTCTCCTTCAAACCGCTGCGTCCGACAGCTCCCGGATCAATCCCTCCGTGTCCAGCATCGATCACAATTGTCTTACCGGAAATTGCCGACGGGAGAAGCTTCGTCGTCTTGACGGCCGGCCGCCCGGCGGTCCACCCGTAGAAAAAACCGAGGAGGATAAAGATGATAATTCCGTAAGTATACTCCCTTTTCCATACCAGATTAATGATATAAATCGAACGCCGTTTCATGTGCGACACCCCCGTCACTCCTAATCAAAAGTATGATCGGAAGCGATAAATTAGAAGCAGAAGCGCAAAATAACGTAAGCAAGTCCGATTTCTCCTAATTTGACCAAATCTGGTAAAATGCTTATAATGAATGTACCAAGAATATAAATGTTCTGATAGGATTTTCTTCAACGGTACCAACCGCAGCAGTAAAATCAAAAGTTATTGGAGGGTTCTTAATGGATCGCCTTTCCATTAAACCTGTGGTGACCAGAAGCGACATGCGCGATTTCCTGCTCTTACCCTGGAGTATATATAAAAACGATCCTTACTGGGTTCCCCCCCTCCTGAGCGACCTCAAGAAAAAACTGGACCCCCGTGTTAACTCCTTGCTGCGCAAGGGACCCTATCGCCTCTTTTTGACCTGTGATGCGGTGGGAAGACCTTTGAGCCGTCTCATGGTCGGGGTTGACGACGTGATGAACCAGTTAAAAGGGAAGAATGAGGGTTACCTTGCGCTCTTTGAATCCCATAACGAAGAAGCCGGAATCCTTCTCCTTAATCACGCCTGTGAATGGCTCTTATCCTTGGACAAAGGAATCAACCGGATCAAAGGGCCGGTCTCCCCCACCAAGGGGGACGAACAGCGCGGGCTTTTGGTGTGGGGGTTCGATTCGCCTCCGGTAATGATGAACGCCTATAACCCACCGGAATATGCCACCTATTTTGAGAAGGCAGGGTTCACAAAAGACTGTGATTTCTATGCTTATTACTATGACCTGAAAACCATGGACACCCGGATAACCGAACGGGTGGTCAGCTACGCCCAGCATAAATACGGGTTCCAAGTGCAAACCCTGAATCCGGCCAATTTAGAAGCGGAGCTTAAAGACATTAAATACATTATTGACCGTGCGTTACCGGAAGACTGTGAAGACCTGGTCCCCCCCAGTCTTGACGAGTTAAAGAACATCGCCGAACAGTTGAAAGAGTATGCGATCCCCGAACTAATCCCCATCGCCCGTAGTCTGGCCGGGGAACCGATCGGTTTTGCCATTTCCCTCCCTGATTACAGTAAAGTCCTGGCCAGAATGAAGGGACAGCTCTTCCCAATCGGCTGGGCTAAATTCCTTCTGAACCGGCACCGCATCTCCGGAGCGCGGGTCTTCCTCCTCTTTGTCATCCCCGAGTACCGCAAAAAAGGGGTGTCGGGGACCATCTTTTATCAACTGCTTTTGAAAGCCAAAGAGCTGGGCTTCACCTATGGCGAAGGCTCCACAATAGCCGAGTTTAACATCCCGATGCGCCGTGATGCCGAAGGGGCAGGCGGCCTGCATTATAAAACCTACCGCGTATATAAGAAGGAGCTTTAATGCATTTGTTCAGAACAAACAGGCAGTGTTCTCCGAACAACAATTTTAAGCCATCCCACCTGAAAAGAAAGATTTTCGGGTGGGATTTTTCGTTGAAGGGGGATACTATAGATCGCTACCGCAACAACCCTCAAAGGAGGTAACCCCGTGCGTACCCTTTGGAAAGGCGCGATCAGTTTCGGCTTGGTCAATGTCCCCGTTAAGATGTATACAGCGACCGAACGGAAGGATATCCACTTCAACCAATTGCATGCTCCCTGTAAAACCCCGATTCAGTACAAAAAATACTGTCCGGTTTGCCAGGTGGAGGTCAACGCCGACGAACTGGTGCGCGGTTATGAATATGAAAAAGGCCGGTATGTGATCCTGCGCGATGAAGACTTTGAACTCCTGCCCGGCGAAAACACCAAGACCATTGATATCCTTGACTTTGTTGATCTGGCGGAGATTGATCCGGTTTATTACGACCGGAGTTATTATCTTGAACCGAGCCCCGGCGGGGAAAAAGCCTATGCCTTGTTGAAAAGGGCGATGCAAGAGACGGGAAAAATTGCGATCGCCCGGGTGATGATCCGTTCAAAAGCGGTCCTTGCTTGTCTCCGCGTCTATGACCAACTTCTCATTATGGAAACGATGTTTTTCCCGGACGAAATCAGGTCGCCGGCCGCCCTCTCAACCCAGATCAAAGAGCCGGAACTCCACCCCAATGAGATCAAGATGGCGAACAGTTTAATTGAAAACCTCTCGTCCCACTTTGACCCGGAGAAATACACCAACGAATACCGCTCGAAATTAATGGAGATTATTCAGGCCAAGATTGCCGGGGAAGAAGTGGCGATTCCTGCGGCGCCGGAGACCCCCAAGGTCATCGATCTGATGGAAGCCCTCAAGGCCAGTCTGAAAGCGACGGAGAAGGAGAAAGAAGCCGAGGCTCCCCGGAAAAAAACCCGGAAAAAGAAGACGGGATAAAATGAAGCTGCCTTTGACCATCCCTCCGATGCTCGCCGTCCCGGCCCCGCCTTTTGACTCCCCCGCCCATTTATTTGAAATCAAGTGGGACGGTGAACGTTGCCTGGCCTTTCTCACCACCGGGACCCGTTTGCAAAGCCGCAACTTGCGGGATATAACTTTCCAATACCCGGAACTGGCCACCATCCACCGGCAACTGCGCAAGAACGGTGTCGTGCTGGACGGCGAGATTATCGCGCTCGAGAACGGAAAACCAAGTTTTTTCCGTCTCCAAAGCCGGATGCATGCCACCTCGGAACAGCGGATCAAAGAAGAGCGGTTAACCAACCCCGTGGTTTATGTCGTCTTTGATCTGCTCTATGCCGAAGGCCAACCCCTCCTCCACCTCCCGCTCTCCCGCCGCCGGGAACTGCTCGATGCCCTCTTGATCCCAACCGAGCATCTGATCATCAGTACCTGCCACCCGGAACAAGGACGCGCCTTATTCCAGCAGGTTGCCGCCCTCGGCTTGGAAGGAGTCATCGGTAAAGAAAAAAACAGCCCCTACCTTCCGGGAAAACGCAGTCCGGCCTGGAAAAAAGCACGCGTCACAAAGAGCGCCAACTTTGTCATCGGCGGGTATACGACCAATCCCCATGGCCGGGGAGACCTTTCTGCCCTGGTGCTGGGGGCTTATGAGGACGAAGCCCTGCTCTCCTACGGCTTGGTCGGAACCGGGCTCTCCCAAGCCGAGATCACACATCTCCTGGCCTTATTTGCCCCGCTAACCAGAGCGCAGTCACCCCTGGTTGACCCGCCGCGCCTCGCCGCGGTGACCTGGCTTGAGCCGAAATTAGTCTGTGAAGTTGAGTACCTGCAGGTCACGGCCGATCGCCGTCTCCGCCACCCCCTTTATAAAGGATTACGGCCGGTCGCGCCCCGGGAGTGCCAGGCCGCCGATATTAAATAGCCTGTACCGCCAAAGTCTTTTCCTCCGGGAATAATTACGAGAATTAAACATAAAAAGCGTTGACAAAGCGGAAATGGAATGGTATTCTGTGCTTAGGATTATTCCTACCAAATAACTAGGGATTAAAAATCTCTTGAAATTTAACGTCCTTTACCAACCAGCGCACGGAAAGGAAGAGAAAGGGAGGAGCTTCAATGATCTACTTTGACCATGCAGCCACTACCCCTGTCCGGCCGGAAGTCTTGGAAGCAATGTTACCGTATTTTACCGAAAAGTTCGGTAATCCCTCCAGTGTTTACAAACTGGCACAGGCCAATAAAAAAGCGATCGATGATGCCAGGGCGACAGTAGCCAAGATCCTGGGCGCGCAGCCCAACGAGATCTACTTTACCTCTGGCGGTACCGAGGCAGATAACTGGGCGCTGAAAGGGATGGCCGAAGCCTTGCGGAAGCAGGGTAACCATCTAATTACGACAAAAATTGAGCACCATGCGGTCCTTCATACCTGCGAGGATCTGGAGAAGCACGGTTTTGAGGTGACCTACCTGGATGTGGACGAAAACGGCCTGGTTACCCCGGAACAAGTGGAAAAAGCAATTAAAAAAGAGACGATTTTAATCTCAATCATGTACGCCAATAATGAAATCGGCACCATCATGCCAATCGCGGAGATTGGGAAGATCGCCCGCAAGCACGGGGTGATCTTTCATACCGATGCCGTCCAGGCGGTCGGACAACTCCGGATCGACGTGAACCGTGATCAGATCGACCTGCTTTCCCTCTCCGGCCATAAGTTTTATGGACCGAAAGGGGTCGGTGCCCTGTACGTCCGGCGCGGACTGCCGCTTCCCTCCCTGCTCCACGGTGGCGGACAGGAACGTAGACGCCGGGCGGGAACGGAGAATGTTCCCGGCATCGTCGGAATGGCGAAGGCGCTGGAATTAGCCTATCAGGACTTAGAAGCTAAAACAGCCAAAATCCAGGCCTTACGGGATTACATGATTGAAGG
The DNA here is from genome assembly GCA_029782135.1 of Bacillota bacterium. GTDB lineage: Bacteria > Bacillota > UBA4882 > UBA10575 > UBA10575 > JAAYGU01. The sequence continues at coordinate 12,812 of JAKOVI010000108.1, read as the reverse complement.
AATCTACCAACGCATCCCGCATTGCCGGTTAAACGGCCATCGCACGCTCCGCCTTCCCAATAATGTCAATTTCTCCTTTGCATTTGTCGAAGGAGAATCCCTTCTCCTCCTCCTCGATATGGAAGGGATCGCCGCCTCCAGTGGTTCGGCCTGTACTTCCGGTTCGCTCGACCCTTCCCACGTTCTGCTGGCGATCGGCCTTCCCCACGAATTGGCGCATGGCTCGCTCCGCTTGACGCTGGGTGAAGATAACACACGGGAAGAAGTGGATCTCCTCCTGGAGAAATTACCCCTCTTCGTACAGCGCATGCGCGAGATGTCTCCGCTGTACGAGGATTATTTAAAGCAAAATTCATCAGCCGAACTCCAAAAATGAGGTGAAATCGATGTACAGTGAAAAAGTGATCAATTGTTTCATGAACCCCCAAAATGTGGGAGAAATCCCCGATGCCGACGGAGTCGGTACCGTTGGCAATCCGCGTTGCGGCGATATTATGAAAATTTATTTAAAGATAAAAGATAATATTATCGAAGATGCCAAATTCAAAACCTTCGGCTGCGGGGCGGCCGTGGCCACCAGTACCATGCTGACCCAGATGATCAAGGGGAAAACGATCGATGAGGCGATGAAGATTACAAACCAAGATGTTGCGAAAGCCTTGGATGGGCTGCCGCCGATCAAAATGCACTGTTCCCTGCTGGCCGAAGAAGGGTTAAAGGCCGCCTTATGGGATTATGCGCAAAAAAACCAGCTCACCATCGAAGGCCTGGAGCCGCCGGAGTCGTCGGAAGATGAAGAGCATGCGCATAGCGAAGCCGCGGAATAAAAGGGTGTTGAAGGTAATATGACGAAACCGAAAGTTGTAGTGGGGATGTCTGGCGGGGTCGACAGTTCGGTCGCTGCTTACCTTCTCCAACAAGAAGGATACGACGTGATCGGAATCACCATGCAGATCTGGCCGGAAGACGCGCCCCCGGACGAAAGCGGAGGGTGTTGCGGACTAACCGCGGTCGACGATGCCCGCCACGTCTGCCAAATTCTTGACATCCCACATTACACGCTTAATTTCCGGGAAGAGTTTCAACGGCATGTGATCGACTATTTCATCGCCGAATACCAGGCAGGCCGGACCCCGAACCCGTGTATCGCCTGCAACCGTTATGTTAAATGGGAATCGATGCTCCATAAAGCCTTGCAAATCGGCGCCGAGTACATCGCGACCGGGCATTACGCCCGCATTGTCAAGGATGAGGCCACCAACCGTTATCTCTTGAAAAAATCCGTCACGCCAACTAAGGATCAGACCTACGCTCTATATAACCTTACCCAATACCAACTGGCGCACACGCTCATGCCGGTCGGCCATTACCCCAAAGAAGAAGTCCGCCGGATCGCGGAAGAGATCGGACTCCCGGTGGCGACCAAACCGGATAGCCAGGAGATCTGTTTTATCCCGGACCATGACTATGGCCGCTACATTGAAGAGCATACCACCGGACCGAGCCGCCCCGGGTATTTTCGCGACCAGGAAGGACGAATCCTCGGCCGGCATAAAGGAATCATCCATTACACGGTGGGGCAACGCAAAGGGCTCGGCATTGCCGCCGAAAAACCCCTTTATGTCCTGGAGATCCGGCCGGAAACCAACGAGATTATCCTCGGGGAGCAGGGCGCACTCCTTAAGAACCAGGTCTGGGCCGACCGTTTAAACTTTATCCCCTTTGACAAACTTGAAGGGAGAAAAAGAGTGATGGCCAAGATCCGCTATAACCATCAACCCGCCCCCTGTTCGATTGAGATGGTTGATGAAACAACCGTCCTTTGCACTTTTGATGAACCCCAACGGGCGATCACACCGGGACAAGCCCTCGTCTTTTACGACGGCGATCTCGTCGTTGGCGGCGGAACGATCATCAAATAAACTTTAAGCCCGCTTCCTCAAGAAGCGGGCTTTTCTTATTAACCTTTCTTCTTACTAAAGATATTACTCATTTCTTAAAGTTAATCGCCTATAAGAATCATTACCGTGCACGCCTTTAACCCCGCCGGGGCAGGATGGTGTTCTCCAGTGACATTGGATTTCTTGGTACAGTATTCTTGGCGAAGCGGAGGTTGAAAGCGGGCCGCGCGCTCACTCAATCCTTCCCGCCCGGTACGCCGCCAGGTACTCCTGTCCAAACTGGTCTTGACCCGTTAGCACCCGGGCGGCATGGAGCAGTCCCATCAGGCGGCGGTCCAACGGATCAAGGATCGCCGCATCCAAGCCGGCGGCAAGCGCCAGCACCAAAAAGGTCTGGTTTAAGTATTGACGCAGCGGGTAACCGTAGGAAATATTCGACAGCCCGCAGATAATATGGGCTTCCGGCCAATTCGCACGGAAACGCTGGATCGTAGCTGTCAGGGTCAAGGCCGCTTGCGGATCGGTACTGACGGGACGAACCAGGGGGTCAAGGTAGATATTGCCCAGCGGAACCCCGGCGCCGGTTAAGCCATTCACCAACTGTTCCGCCAGGCGGAGCCGGTCATCCAAGGTCGCCGGCAACCCTTGATCATCCATCGTCAACGCCACCACCGGAACCCCATACTCTTTAATCAAGGGCAGCAGGGCCGAGTATCTTTTCTCCTCCAAGGTAATAGAGTTCAAAAGCGGTTTGCCCTTACAAACCTTCAAGGCTTGGCGAATTGCCTCCGGGTTGGGCGAATCCAGACAGACCGGCAATTCTTCCTCTTCCTGAACGGTCTGTACCAGCCAGACCAGGCTCTCCGCCTCTTTCTCCACTAAAGTTCCGCAATTCAGATCGATATAATGAGCCCCGGCAGCACGCTGACGACGAGCCTCATCCTTAATAAACGCAGCATCCCGGGCCCGGACGGCCGGTTCGATCGGTTTACGGCTGGTATTAATCCTTTCCCCAACAATCAGCATCGGACGGTACCTCCTTAAAAGAGGAAATCACATAATAAACTGTAATTCGATCCTCCAAATGATCGGCGAAGATAACTTGGGACTTATACGTTATACGCAGGGCTGTTAGTTTAATCTATGAAGCGAAGAATTACACAGTTCCTCAAAATATGAGAACTATTCCCGTCCCGATGGTAATTTCCTGCCATTACCTTCATTTGTTCAAAATCCCTTAACGGTATTACGGACCAAGGCGCGCCGGACAAAGCTTCCCCAGTACTGGGCGGCGGTCCCGCCCCCGATCACCTGGCCTTTGACCTGCAAAGGACTTCGGTCATCGTTCCCGATCCAGAGCACCACAACCATCTCCGGCGTGAAACCAATAAACCAGGCATCAGTATTTTCGTTGCTCGTCCCGGTTTTCCCCGCAGCCGGCCGCCCGGGATCAGCGCCTTTTCCTGTCCCGTAATTAATTACTCCCTGCATCATCTCGGTCACCGCCGCTGCCGTCTCCGCCCGGATGACCTGTTCCCGCCGGTAGGTACCGCGTTTTAAGACTCTTCCCCGCTCATCTTCCACCCGGATGATCCCGACAGGCTGCGAACGAATCCCCCGGTTCGCCAAAGCCGTAAACACGGTGCAGAGTTCGAGCGGGGTTACCCCCTCCGTCAGGCCGCCTAAGGCCAACGGAGCGAGGGCTTGATCGTTTCGCACCCCCTCCGCAACCAACGGTAACCCCATCCGCTGCACAAAGGAGAAAACCTCTTTGACCCCCAGCTCATCCACCAGCCGGACTGCCACCGCATTAACCGACCAAGCCAACGCATCGCGGAGCGTAATCACACCACGGTACTCTCCCCCAAAATTCTGCGGGCTCCAGGGCCGTCCGTTAATATAATAAGTCACCGGTTCATCAACTACCTTTGTGTCAGGGGTAAACCCGGCTTCGACCGCGGCGGCAAAGATTAACGGTTTAATCGCCGAGCCAATCTGCCGGCGGAGCCGTACGGCCCGGTTATACCGGGAAAACCGGTAATTCCTCCCGCCGACCATCGCCAGGATCTCTCCGTTCTGCGGGTTGAGCGCAACGATTGCCCCCTCGGGGCCTCCTTTTTCGTCCTGGGGAAGCGAGGCTATTGTCTCCTCGGCAACGCGCTGGATGTAAGCATCGAGCGTTGTATAGATCCTAAGGCCGCCGGCACGGATGTACCGGTTCGACCACCCATACTTCTCCGCTAACTGTTCTTCGATATAGTCGGCAAAGTACCCGCCTCGACTCAGATAAGAGGGGTTTTCTTGCACAGTTAGCGGTTTAGCGCTCCAGTGTTCGGCTTCACGTTTGGAGAGTAAACCGTCCTCAGCGAGGAGCGAAAGCATTAAATTACGCCGTTTTAACGCCCGCTCCGGATGGCGGTATGGGGAATAAAGCTCCGGCCCGCGGATCAACCCGACCAGCAGGGCTTGTTCATCGACTTCGAGTTCCCAGATATGTTTGGCAAAATAAAAGCGGGCCGCGCCTTCGACTCCGTAGACCCCATGCCCGAAATAGATGTCATTAAGATAGAATTCGAGAATCTCGTCCTTACTGTATTTTTGTTCGATCTTGACAGCATACCCGGCCTCCAGGAGTTTACGGGTGATCGTTTTTTCCTTTGTCAGAAGCAGATTCTTCGCCAACTGTTGGGTAATGGTACTCCCGCCTTGCGCCGTCTCCCGCTGCCGTAAGTTATAGTAGACAGCCCGTAACATGCCACGAAAATCGACACCCTTGTGTTCGTAAAAACGGCGGTCCTCAACCGCGATCACAGCGCGGCGGAAAAATAAGGGGATTTTTTCGAGCGGCGTCCAACTGACCCGGGAAGGGCTAAGCGTCAGGAGTTCTTCCCCTCTCCGGTCAAGCAGGACAGAAGCCCGGAGGTTGGCCTGCAACCGTTCACGGAGGTCAAACTCTTTGATCAAAGGATTGTATAAGACAAAAAGCGTAACAGCGAAAACCCCAATCGCAAAGAGAACAAGGAACCAGCGGAAAAAGAAGGAAGGAAGGGAGGGGCGGCGTTTTTTCTTTTTCATCGTCATCAATCGCTTGCAACCTCTCCTTCGGCGTCACTTTTCCGGCCCCCTGCGGAGCCGACAACCATTGCTTTATTTAGGTTCCTTCGGAAAGGCTTTTTTTATTACAGTAAGACTTAAGCCCGGCAGCAAAGAGAATCCGTACGGTCAATAACCGCCCCTGGAAGGTATTTGTCTGCAAAAAAAAGTGGAGATTTTTAATACCATCTCCACTTTCGAGCCTTATAGCTCTGAATCCGTACTGCTTTCATCAAGTCGCTACTGCATTTGGGGCAGTAAACTTCCCATCCTTTTAGTTTAGCATGGCAATCTGGACATCTTTTCATCTTCTTCTACCTCCTTTTTTTCTTCACTTACATCATACCTTATTATGGTAACGAATAAAGAACGAGGGCATTACGGATTGGCGAAATCCAAATTAATGGAAAGTAACAGCTATCCCTTTGTTTCCGGGCTGTTACCACCTTATTTCCTCCTTGTTTCTTGCATATTCTCTCGGCCGCCAGGAGAATCTGATCGCGGAACTTTTTTTACATCGACCAATATACCCGGATTCCGCTTTTTCCAGTGGATAAAAATAAGCTGGGGGTGAACACAATGAATTGGCAGATCTATCTTAACGCCTTTCTGGTCGGCGGCGTTATTTGTGGCCTTACCCAGCTGGTTTGGGACCTGACCAAACTAACCCTCGGACAGATCCTAACCTTTCTAACCGTTCTGGGTGGGATTTTAGGGGGTTTAGGCCTTTATGACAAACTAATCAAATTTGCCGGCGGCGGGGCGGCGATGCCGATCCTCAGTTTTGGCAATTCGCTGGTCAAAGGGGCGATTGCCGAAGCGCAAAAAACAGGAGTAATCGGTGTGTTAACCGGCATGTTTGAACTGACCAGTACCGGCATTACGGCCGCGATCGTCTTTGGCTTCCTCATTGCGCTGCTTTTTAGACCTAAAGGATAGACAGGTGCTTATCCCAAAAGTGCAAAGCCTCCCTTTTTTTCCTATACCAAAAGAGGTATAATATTGTCGAATGCATAGTTAACATAGTTTGACTCATTCTCCACCATTCCCCTTTTCGTGAGCAAAGGAGTTAAAGCAAACTATGGAATTATGCCATTCCCAAAAAATATCAACCCCCTGACAAATGGGGGTTTTATTACACAGGGGGGTCTTTGTCATCGATCTTCAAGATATCTCCTTAGAAAACCTGCGGCTTTATTCTGTTTTGTTCCGTAACCAATACATCGAAGTTTCGGACCTGGCGCCGACCTCTTTATACATTTGGCGGCATTCTTTCCGGGCCCGAATCGCCCTTGACCCGGACTACGCCGTCCTGGTCTGCCAGTACCGGGGATCAACCTACAGTCTGGCTCCACTCTTTAGTCAACGGATTGACCCAACGGCTTTAATCCAAAAGATCTCCGCCTTCTTTCACCGGAATCACCAACCGGTGATCTTCCGGGGGATCCCGGTGGGGCTGTTACCTTATTTCCCAAAAGACAAGTACCGGATCATCCCTGACCGTCAAATTTGGGATTACTTATATCTCACCAAAGATCTGATCGAATTACACGGCCGGAAGTATCAACAAAAACGCAACCATATTAACCGTTTCCGTCAAACTTATCCTTTCTCCTACCACTCGCTTACCCCGGAAGATGCGCAAGGTTGTCTTGAGGTTTTTGAGCACTGGGCGGCAGACAAGGGGGGCGGGCCGGAGATCGAAGAGGAGAGACGCGCATTAATCGAAGCCCTCGAGAACTTTACACTTCTTCCCCTCAAGGGCGGTGTGATTAAAATCGACGGACGGATCCAGGCTTTTGCCATCGGTACCCAGTTAAACAGAGATACCGCCCTGGTTCATTTTGAAAAAGCCAATCCGGCTTTTCACGGAATTTATGCCGCAATCAATCAACTTTTCGTTGCCAACGAGTGGTCAAACACCCGCTATATCAACCGGGAAGACGACATGGGCCTTCCCGGGCTGCGTCAGGCCAAGGAGCGCTACCATCCCTTCCGGATGATCGAAAAATACACTGTTGTTGAGGCATCATATGATGGAAATTAGACCGTTGACTGCCCGGGATATGGACCAAGCCCGCCGTTTATGGGAAGAGTGTTTTGACGACCACCCGTCCTTTTTGGACTGGTATTTTCAATTCCGGTTTCATCCGCAGGATGGTCTGGGTCTCTTCGTCGGCCGGCAGCTCCTTTCCGACCTTCATCTTTCGCCCCGGAAGATCAAACTCCGGCAGCAGGTCTTCCCGACGGCCTACCTGATTGCGCTGGCTACCGCACCGGCCTTCCGCCGGCAAGGGTTGGCCAAAAACCTGCTCACCTTTGCGCTCCGGCATTTGGCGGCGAAGCGTCTTTTTTTCACGTTTTTGATGCCGTTTAACGTCGAGTTTTATACGAGATTAGGATGGGGCGTCTGTTGCCAGCTTCGCCATTTTGCGCTTCCCCAGGCGGCTCCTGGGATTGCTTTGGAGATTGAAAAAGACATTTCGCAAGCTTCATTTCAGTTCCGGCCGGTCGAACCTGATCCGCAATTCCTGACCATGATTTATCAGCGCTGGTCCACACAGTTCGACACCGCCTTATTGCGAACCGCTCAAGATTGGAGATCCCTAATCCGCGAGCACCAGACGGACGGCGGCCAGTTTTGGCTCGCCTACAACCAAACAGAACCGGTTGCCTACGCTTTAACCCTTGTTCCTCCTTCACCTGCAGGGCAGTTTCAAATTAGAGAAATGGCTTATACCGACCAGGCGGTCCGTGATCCTTTCCTCATGCGACTGGTTGAAGAAGGGGCAGGATTAAACCCCTCACCCTCCAGCACCAACGCACTCCTCTGGACGGCGCCGGATACGGAAAGTTCCGGCGTCTTGACACCGACCGCCACCCGCCCCGTGATTTTAGGGCGGATCACCAATGTGGAGCAAGCTTTAACCGCGTTCACTTATCCAACGGTCAACCGCCAATTTTGTCTCGAAGTATCGGATCCGCTCCTCCCCGAAAACAGCGGGCAATATCTTTTGCAATTGAACGCTGGGCGGATGCAAGTTTTTAAAACCCAAGCGGATAACGTTCAAGTCCGTTGTTCCATCGGGACGCTCACCCGCCTGCTAACGGGCGCGGTTGACCCGCCGGCCGCGGCAAAAAGTGGCGAACTGGCAATCGAAACGCCAGACCTGCTCCCACTCCTTACCGAACTTTTCCCGAACACTACCGCTTACATCAATGAATATTTCTAACCGTTAATGCCGCTCTGCTCCTCCCCCAAACCGGTTGGATCTGGGTCTTTTGGCTTCCTGCACACCCGCATCCTTCATAAAACGCAAACACTAAAAAACCGGTCTTGGCTGAAACAGCCAGGACCGGTTTTCTTATCCCTTTGACGATATGTAAAAACCGTAAAGATTTAGAATTCAGGCTCGATTAACCCATAATTGCCATCCTTCCGTTTATATACCACATTAACCTCTTCTGTTTCTGAGTTAAAGAAAACGAAGAAGTCATGACCTAAAAGTTCCATCTGCATGACCGCTTCCTGAGCATGCATCGGCTTAATGGCAAAGCGTTTGGTACGAACAATCTTCGGTTCAGCGGTTACCTCTTCGGTGTCGGCGGGAGTAGGCGAGATAATACTGTTTTCATCATGTAATCGCCGGTTAATTTTTGTCTTGTATTTATGGATTTGACGTTCAATCTTTTCGACAGCGCCATCAATCGAACTGTACATATCGGGACTTTTTTCTTCCCCGCGCAGCAATAGCCCATTGATGGAGATTGTTATATCAACTACATGGACTCCCCGTTCAATCGAGAAGGTGACTTGCGCCTTCGGTGGATCTTTCGCGAAAAACTTTCCGATCTTCCCTACTTTTTTTTCCGCATATTCTCGGAGCGCATCAGTTACCTCCAGGTTTTTCCCGAATACTCTAACCTCCATCTTCTACACTCCTTCCCATGTCATTATGAGGATCAACCGCCTGGTAATCAATGGATATTATGCCCATTTCCATTTAATTATAAAAGAGTGTAGGATTTACCAACCCAAACTGTAAAACAATTGGGAGGCGGGCATGAATATCCGTTCGACTCGTTTCTGCTCTCACCTCCCTTAATCTTTAATTGTTTCCCTGGTTACTAGTTATATTCCCTTTATCGAAAAATAATCCTGCAACCAACGGTGGTTAGACGGACGTTTCTTCCTATTTCTATTGAGGACTGTGTTTGTCTACTCTTATTTAGTAAAACGTCTTCTTCCCTCCTTAGTTCCCATCTTTAACTAACCGCCTTATTAAACTTTATTGTTGTCATTTTTCTCCACCGGTCGCATTGCGGCGATCCCGTTCAATAAAAAAACCCCTCTGGAGGGCAGAAGGGGTTTTCGTATTCTAGAAGTCAAACAATTTACCAACAATCAATTGTCAGTTCTATCTTAGCGGATTTAGTACCGCTTATCTGCTTAATAATTGATTAAGCGCCTGCTTTCATTGCATCATAACATTCTTTGCAATAGACAGGTCTGTCCTGGGAAGGCGTGAAAGGCACCTGGGTGGTTGCCCCACAGTTGGCACAAACGACCTCAGTCATTGTCCGGCCTCTTTGTTTCCGGGCCTGACGGCATTCCCGGCAACGCGCCGGTTCGTTTGTGAACCCCTTCTCAGCATAGAATTCCTGTTCGCCTGCGGTAAAAACAAACTCTTGACCGCATTCTTTACATACCAATGTTTTGTCTTGATACATTAAAAACTCGACTTCCTTCCTAAGGATAATTTTGTCCGGGTTAAAATCGTTCTGATACCTGGGTATCCCTCCTGTGAACGCCAAACCAAGACACCTTAATGACCATTATACCTTAAAAATTAAATTATGCAAGCAGATCAAGAAAAAACGCTAGAATAATTTAGGATTATTTCTTACGATCCACAAATTTTCCTTCCGTGTACCCCATCCCAACCCGTGGACTGTTATAAGCATTAAGCGCCTGACGCCCAGAACTTAAACTCTTGAAACTTTCGGTTATCCGCTCCATCTCCTGCTGTAAAAGCCGAACAATCTCCTCCGCTTTCACTTTCGCCTTCTCCATCAGCCCAAGTTCATCTTCCGTTCTGTGCGGTGAAGATTGCCAGAGTTTGGAAAGCAACTGCACAATCCGTTCGGCATCATCGACTAAAAACGCGATCTCCTGCGGATCGGCCTGCTCATCCGCGATCGCGTCTTTCAACCGGTTATAACACTGCTCCAATAAAGAAAACCCTTCCTGTAAGTTAATCCCGTCCCACTCCATCTTACTTGCCTACCGATACCACTTGTCTTTGCGCGGATTGTAACTCAACCCACGAACTGCGAAGTTCCGCCAGCAACTCAACCATTTGCCGGAGAAGAGTACGGTCTTTCTTGATGTTGGCTTCGACCAGTTTATTATTAATAAACTCGTATAAATTACGCAGATTCACGGCAATCTCGCCCGCGTCCATATTCAAACTAAAATTCAGTTCATCGATAATATCCTGGGCCCGTTGGAACATCTGGTTCGCCTGGTTATAATTCTGTTCTTCAATTGCATTTTCCGCCTGATGGCAAAAACGGATCGCGCCGTCATACATCATAATGATCAGCTCAAGCGGACTCGCCGTCCCGATCTGAGTCTGCCGGTAACGCATGTACGGATTGTTCTCTTTAAACACTAAACTTCCCCCTTCTCGTAACCTAATCCTTATGATCTCCGCCAGAACTATTAGGCTAGGCCGCCGCGCAATGTGAAAAACACAACCTGACAAGTGCGAGCAGCCGCCTCCCAAAAGAGCTTCAGGAAGTTACGCCGTGACAATCCTACTTTTTGGATAAAGCTGCCAGTTGGGCGCTCAACCAGGTCGATTGGGATTGGATCGTCGCCAATGCCTTCTCCATCGCCGCAAACCTGGCATAATAATACTCCTCCCGTTTTGCCAGCCGATCTTCCATCGCAGCTACCTGATCATCAAGGTCACTCATCTGTTTTTGGAGCGTATCAGTTTTCGTTTTCAGAATCCCGCTGGCGCCGGTCCAGTCAAAAAGGGCCTCGTGCATCTGCGTAAAGATCCCTTTCGTTTCAGCGGAAGCAGCGCCAAAAAGTTTCGCGATATCATTAAAATTTGACTCCAGCTTCGTTTTGAATAACTCTTGATCGAATTCCAAACGGCCTGACTTTGCACCCTCGACGCCGGAAGCACCTTTAATCCCGATCAGGCTCAATAAAGCGACACTTTGGTCGACTCCTTCAACCGTTTGGAAAAGAAACCCTTTCAACTGGGACTCAATATTCATTAAAGCCGAATCGCCGAACAATTCTCCTTTGGTTCCGGTTTGGGATGCTTTATTATAACTAAATGTCTTATGCTGATTAATAAAATCCATCACCGCATTATAGGCATCAACAAAAGCTTTTACGTTTTGAACAATTTTAGCTTGATCAAGTTCTACGCCTACGGTAACAGTACCTTCTTCTTTTAATGTAAGAGTTAGTCCAGGAATCAGATCGGTAATTTTGTTACTCGCCCGTCTAGCCGGGTTCGATGTATCGCCATTGATTTCGATTTCCGCATCCGTGGCTGCTTGGGCTACATTGGCAATTGTGCCGTCTTCATTCAAAATGCCCAAATCCCTGAGCACCCTGTCCCCGCCGACATCAGCCAACTCCAATTGGTTGGCGGTACCCGTTTCTTTACTGGTCAAATATAGTTTATATTGATTGTCCGCTATTTTGACTACAGATGCCGTTACCCTTGAATCAGCCTGATTAATCTGCCGGGCAATGGAGTTTAACCGCTCCTCATTTGTACTGCCTTCCGGGTTTAGTTCAATCTCTTTACTCTCCCCGTTAATCGTGATTTGGATCCTTCCGCCCGAAACGGTGGTTTCCTCAGTAAGCAAGTTGGAAGCCACCGAATGGGCTTTCGCCAAACTCTTGACGTTTAATTGGTAGGAGGAAAGCAACGCTTCCGCCGAGGCAGTAGCGGTTAATACTTTCTCATCGGAAACGGTAACTTTCTGCGCGCGGAAAGCCATAAAAGACTGTAAATTATAGACCGCATCCTTCAGCTTATAAAGCCGCGAGTTCAGTTCGCGCCAAGCATCGGAGCGTGCCTTTAAAGTTGTCTTTTGCGACTCCAGTCGCGTAAGGGGTTGTCGCTCCTGGTTCATAATGGCTTTTACCATTGCGTCAGTATCAAATCCGGAAACAATCCCGGTAATTGACAGATTACCCGCCATTTTTAACACCCCTACACTAATTTATCGACAATCAAACCGATCATCTCTTCAATCTGGGCTACCATATCCAAGACCTTTTCCGGTGGAATTTCGGAGATAACTTCGTCGGTTGCTTTTTCGATCACCTGAACCATAATACGTTCCGTTTCTTCATGTATTTTAAAGTGGATCCTTTTATCAAAGATCTCCACTGTTTCATTCAACTGTGAAACCTTCTCCTTCAGTCTCGCCAGCAAATACTGTTTATTATGTTCAGTTCTCGCTTCTTGCGCCGAACGGGATAAGGGTGTCATAAAAGGTTCCAGTACTTTTCTTCCCTGGTCTTTTAAAGGCGCCATAAAAGGTTCAATCAGCTTCTCATGTTCTCTTAAGGTGTGATTAGAAGCGCTAGGTCCGTCTAGCCGTCCTTTTTCGGGTAGAATCCTTTCAACCCGCATTCTCGTCACCCCCAAAAATTATAGAAAAATCTGGGTTTAAAAGATTTCTTATTCACCGTGCCCAAGGGAGTTATCATGATACAAACACTTAACTACCCTAACCATCAGAATCGTGCTAAGTTTTACTGAATGAAAAAGGAAA
>JAKOVI010000012.1 GCA_029782135.1 Bacillota bacterium | reverse complement strand
CATTCCGGTAATCGGCAGCAAAGTTAATCGGTTCACCGGTAAAGGGGATATACCCGTGGATGACCATCTGATAGAAAGGAATGTCTTGGTCGACAATGTTATAGCCGCTGCTGGTCATGGGCATGTTTTTAATATTGTCAATGTATGGCAGGAGATAAGCGTTTCCGCCGCTCACTTGCACTTTTGCTTTATTGCTGAATTTCGCGGTCTGGGTCACAATCAGATCGCGGACCCAATCCCTGGTTTTTTCCTGGTTCCGCTTGGTAAAGTCGGAGTTAAGCTGGTTCCCGATATTTTGCAGGTAAATCCCGCCGGGTTCACGCTTGTTAAAGTCAAGGAGGAAACGGTCGGTCACCGCCTGGAAGCGGAGCGCAGAGAGGATATACGCCGGACCAATCTTCGCCCGCCCGGTCACCGCATCAAAGTAATTGCTCTCCAGTTTCGGCTGGGCATATTTCCCGTCCATGTAACGCAGGGCATCCCGGCGCGCCTGGAAACCATCCAACATGTGATCGTTATAGACATTGATAAAATCTACTGCGGGGAAGAAGTCGATCTGGCGGTCCTTCATGAATTTAATCAGGCTGTCAAAGCCTCTTTCTCCTCCCAGCGCGCCTTCCGGGAGCATCTTATTCGTAAAGGTATGATGTACCCCCCGCTGCAACCAGCCGGTATAGGTGAGTTTGAAGCGGCTCTGCTCGATCCCTTCCCGGCTCAAATCAAAGATGATCCGCTTCGCTTGTTCAAAAGTGGTTAACGGGACGATCACTTCGGTCCGGACACCCATCACCGGTTGGTAGTCATGGATCGCCCCGACCAGTTCCAAGAAGAACGGAATCCCTTTCCCGGCGTTGACCCGGGTCAATTTATGCTTTTCCACCAAGTATTTACGGTAATAACGGGCCATTCCGCTATAATCGGCCTGGTCATTAGCTAAGAAGGCAAAACGGATCTTTAGATCCCCGGCGTACATCTTGCTTTGGTAAGTATTGATCGTTTTCCGTTGCACCCGCCATTGGATCGTTGCGCCCCAGGCCTCCGGAGTCTGCCCTTGCAGGCTGGCCCGGTCCTGGTTGATCAGGATAAACCGCGGCCAAACGGCATTGTAGGAGTACCGCCGGCCGGAAATATCGGCATTGATCCGTGCCGTGGCATCCCCTTCCTCAATAATCGCCAGAAAAGCCTGGTCATTGCGTTTCATCCCGTAAACCGGGAGGTGTGCTTCTTTCGCTGCCGGCGGAACGACCGTCGCCTGGGTAAGCCCAAGGTCCCGGCCATAGACCGTCTGCTCGTACGGATTCGCCGTCAATTTCCCATTGTTCAAGCGAATGAGGGCGCCGGAACCGTCGGGCACCAGCATATACCCTTCGTCCTTCACCCCCGCCGCGCCAAAAAACGGCAAGACTTCGACGGAGACCAACGGATAAGTGGTCCGCCGGCCGTACTCATCAAGGACATTAACCGGGTATTTGATTTCGGAAGCCGGTACCCGGACCACCAGGTTCTCGCCTTCCAGATAGTACTCGAGCGGGATACTGAACACTTCGACGCTGCCCTGGATCGGATCCAGACCATACTTGACGTTCTCTTCGGAGATGGCATTTTGATCAAAGCCAAGCCGCTCAAAGATCGCGATCATATCTTCAATATCCCAGGCGAGCATATCAATCTCGCGCTGTTTGAGCATATAAAACCTGGCACCGGCGAGCGGTTCCATATCTTCCTTTTTGAGCTGGGCTTTTTCTTTAATCCCGATCTTATATTTGATAAAATGCTCAACCAGAACCTCACCTAAAATCCCCTGCTCATCGACGTCCATCTCCTCGTCGGGGTAGTTTACCTCATAGCCGGCGATGACGCCCTTTTCATTCCGGCCTCTTTTGCTCTCGGTCAGTGTAACCAACGCGTAATAATCGGAGATCAGCCACTGCTCCATCGAATCCATCTGCTCGAACAACTCTTTAAACTTTTCCTCCCCGATAATCGCCGGAAGAATGCTTTGCTGTTCAACCTGTTCGCCGATGAGATAATCAATCCGTACCCCATTGGTCAGCGGTGAGATTGTAAACTGGTTATACTGAATGCTATGGTTGAAATTATCCCTAATCTGCCGGTTATCCATTGGATCAAAATAGTTGAGGATCAGCTGGGCGCCCAAAGCTGCTTTCGTTGTTCCTCTCGCCAGCGTTTCGGCCTCGTCGCGGTCAGGCGGATTGGAGTACCATACTTGCCCGGAACGCTTATCCAGCACGGCGATCTCGGTCGTGGTTGGTTTCATAAACAAAGCCAGATACTGATTTTCCGCGATCAGATCAAACTCTTCAACCTGGGCAAGCAGAGGATAGCTATTTATGATCGAACCCAGGATAAGGAGCATTAGTATGACTAAGGGCTTCAGCCGCTGAATCTGCAATCTCATGATCCTTCCCCCTCTCTTTATAGTCTAAAGCTCAGTTCCGCATAGATATCGGCGATGAATCCCAGGAATTGATTGAACATATCCATAAACACCAACCCGATGAAGAGCGCAACGCCAATCCCGGCGATGATCAAGATCGTCACCAGGATCGTCTTCGGCAGATCGTAATCATGGGTCACCATGGTGCCGAAGAAGAGTAAGGCCACCGCCCAGATCACCGAAACGGCGAAGAGGAAGTAAAAGAAAGCCCCTTCTTCCAGTAATAAGAAATTACTGATGATCGTGAGCGGGATATTAATCAGGATAATCGGGGTTAGTGCATAAGCGGAAGCAATCACGATATCCTTAAAGCTCCCTTTCCCTTCCATCAAGGTGGTCAACGACCAGTTAATCGCGGACCATAAGAAGAAGGGGAAGATCACACTGAAAATCTCCAGCATAATATTGAGTTCCTTCAGATTACGCTGGTTAAAGATAAAACCGGTATATTGCCTGATAAAGACATAAGTCAGGACTACCATGGTCAGGAGAATAGTTGCCGCCGGCAAATTCCCCCGTTTTTCGTGTTTCAAATCCCAGAAGCCGTCAAACGGATGGAAGATTACATGGAAGGCATACCGTAAAGCGTACCAAATCCGCTTGAGATTGATCTTCAAAGTACGCTTCTCCATCGCCTCCCAGGCTTGGATCTGAGTAGTCAGATCGGCAATCCGCTTCTTCTGATCCACCACGTCTTCTTCCTTGCGCTTCGTGGTCAGCCAGACCAGAACGGCAACTGCCAACGCCAGTCCAAGCATAATCCAGCCGAAATTCTTGCCGATCACTTCTTTCCGGTAAAGCCGGTAAGCTTTGGAATAATCCGGACGGTTATTCGCCAGCCGGAAGTTGTCCATCGCTTCCTTATACTCATCCTTCAAAAACAAAGCCTTCCCGATTCCTGTATACCCCAGATCAAAGTTGGCGTTATACCGCAGGATACTCTGCCATTGCTGCGCGGCTTCGTCATACCGCCCCCGGTTATAAAGATCAATCGCCGCATGAATCCGCCGCTGATAATCAGTGGGGGTGAAGATTGTCACCTGGTTTTTGCCTGCATCAAGGACCAGCATCTGGTCGTCCAGGCAGTCAAGGGCCACCGGGGTAAAGAACGTCCCAAGCTGTTCCCCTAAACCGCCAAAGACATAAAGGAGGTTACCGTCCACATCATAGGTGAAGATCCGTCCCCGCACCCGGTCCAGCACGCTAAAGATCCCGTGTTCGCGGGCGACCACATCAACAAAGGTCGAGGGAGGCTCACTACCAGTGACATAATCACCGATCGGCGGGAGATAAGTTTTGATCCGCAAGACGTTGTCCCCGGAGATATTCAACCGTCTAATCTTCTCGTTCGCCTGGACCGCTCCGCCGACGACCGTCGCATAGACAAACCCGCGTTCATCAATATCCATGTTGCTATGCTCCACCGGTAGAAAAAGGAGCATCCGTTCTTTCTGCTCTTTCGTCCCAATCCGGCGCCAGATATAATCCGCCAGGGACGGCGTCACCCGCGGGGCGCCGATGAAACCACGAAATTCACCGTCAATCGTAAACTCCATAATCCCGTCGAAAACGTTACGGGCAATCACATAAATCCGGCCGTAATGATCCACCCCGACTTTTTGGGGGTTAAACTTAAACTCGGCGCTAAACAAGCCTTCCTCCTGCACCGCAGGGGTTGTGATTTCCCGGATCAATTTCCCCTGCCGGTCGAGGACGACCACCCGTTCATTCTCCTGGTCGGCAATATACATCCACCCGTTTTCGCGGACAAAGATCCCGGTCGGCCGGTTGAACTTGTCGGGCCGCCCGTTCTTCTCGAACGTAGTGATGATCCGGATTAGTTCAAATTTTTCGTTCATACAGACGATCCGGTTATTCCCGGTATCGACAATATAGATCTCGCCGCGGGGCGCGACAAAGAGATCCTGCGGCGCCCGGAAATCCTCGATCCCCAGATCGCTGCCGCGCAGCGCCCGCACCGGGATATAAGCATGCGGAGCGGGGACCATCTGTTGCCAAAAGTTATAATTATAACTTGGATAGGGCACATTGGTCATGGCCCCGGCCACCGTGGAAAGCAAGATCATGAGTAGGATGGCCAGCATCATCAATATCGTCTTTTTAATCCTCAATTAACCTCACCCGCCTATGAAATTTTTCCTCGGTCCGCTGATCCATCTGGCATCGCGTAGAAGAACAGCCGCCTTAGCCGCCTTCGCCTTCGGTTTAGT
>JAKOVI010000139.1 GCA_029782135.1 Bacillota bacterium | reverse complement strand
CATCCAAACCAACAGAAGGGCGCCAAACGTCGCAATCGCCGCGACAATCTGGTTTTCCGTCATCGAGGAGATGAAAAGGCCGATCGCAATAAACGCCGCCCCCAAGAGGAAGAACCCGATATAGCCGCCGATGATCTCGCCCACCGCCAGGACCGCATAGCCGTTCAGAATCACCGGGTAGAGACAGGTGATTAAGATCGTCACGCCGAAGACGCCAACCGCTGCGGCGTATTTCCCCAGGACCAGACCGGTGATGCTTAAGGGACTGGTCAGCAGGAGTTGGTCGGTCTTTAGCCGGATATCCTCCGTCATCAAGCGCATTGTCAAAAGCGGTACGACAATCAAAAAGACAAACGTAATATTGGCCAAGACTTCAATATAGTGAGCGCTGCCTGATAACAGGTTCAGCATCGCAAAGTACAGCCCGGAAATTAAAAGGAAAAAGCCTATTAAAATATAGCCCAAGGGCGAATGGAAATAGGACTTGAATTCCCGTTTGAAGACCGCCAGCATTACGAAGCCACCTCTTCCTCGGTAATGATTTGTAAGAAGATCTCTTCCAGCGAGAGATCCATCGCCTTCATCATTAAAATCGGTAGATTGGCCTGGCTTAAAGCGTAGAATAAGGGCCGGCGGATATCCTCTTCCGTCTCCGACTCAACCATGACGTCAACCGTGCCGGGTTCGCGGATGCCCCGCGACTCAACACGGGAGATCCCGGCCACGCTTTCAAGGGTCTTGACCACCTGTAGCGTTTCCCCGGCGACCCGGAGAATAAGCCGGTTGGTTCCGAGCAACCGCTTGGAGAGGTTCTCCGGCGAGTCGCTGGCAACAATCTTCCCTTTGTTGATGATCACCACCCGCTCGCAGAGGGCGCTCACTTCCGGGAGAATATGGGAGCTGAGGATCACCGTATGATCCTTGCCCAGTTCTTTAATGAGATTGCGGATCTCGATAATCTGCCGCGGGTCAAGGCCCACGGTCGGCTCGTCCAGAATTAAGATCGGCGGGTTCCCAATCAGGGCCTGGGCCAAGCCAACCCGTTGCTTATAACCTTTCGACAGGTTTTTGATCAGCCGCCCCCGCACATCGCCAATCTTCACGACATCCATAATCTTTTCGAGCGATTCGTTTTTCGCCGGTCCCGTCACTTTTTTAATCGCGCAGACAAAATCGAGGTACTCACGGACCGTCATCTCCGGATACAACGGCGGAAATTCCGGCAGATAACCGATTTTCTTCTTCACCTCGGTCGGCTGGTCGAGCACATCCATCCCGTCCACCAGGACACTGCCTTCGGTGGCCGAAATGTAACCGGTAATAATATTCATCGTCGTGGACTTCCCCGCGCCGTTCGGGCCCAAAAAGCCCAGAATCTCACCTTTGTCCACGGTAAAATTTAGTTGATCAACCGCCAGATGTTGACCGTAACGTTTGGTCAGATTTTTAACTTGAATCAAACCCAGTTTCCCTCCTATTCTGTGGTGATAAAAGGGCAAGGAATTCTAAACCTGATTATAATTCGACAAAGATGAAATGTCTCCTCTAACAAATTATTTACGTGAAAACCGGTAATTTGTTCCCGTCAGGTAATTTTCGGTAACATCCTAAGCAGCCTTCCTTTACAGCGACGCCTGCCAGCCGCCGTCGACATAGACCGTATGGCCGTTTACATAATCGGAGGCCGCCGATGCCAGATAGATCGCCGTCCCGATCAGTTCCTCGGGCCTGCCCCACCGGCCCAACGGAACTTCCTGCTTCACCCAAGCGTCAAACGCCGGGTCATCCGCCAGCTTTTGCGTTAAGGCGGTCAGGAAATAACCCGGTCCGATCGCATTTGTCTGGATATTATAGCGCCCCCATTCGGTCGCCATTGCTTTTGTCAGCATTGTCAGCCCGCCTTTGGCAGCGCAGTAGTTGGCGATCGACGGGCGGGCCGCCACGGCATTCAAGGAAGTAATATTGATTATTTTCCCCCGCCGCCGTTTGATCATATGCGCGGCGACACACTGTGAAACATAAAAGACCGCATTGAGATTAACCTCCACCACCGTGCTCCAGTCTTCAACCGTCATTTCCGCCAGGGGCGCCCGCCGGTGAATTCCGGCATTGTTAACCAGAACATCAAGCGGCCCCACCTCTTGCTCAATCCCGTCAATACACTGCTTGACCTGCGACTGATCGGTAACGTCAAAAGCATACCCCACGGCTTTACCGTAGGCGCTGAGTTCGGTCTGGACCTGCTTTACTCTCTCCTGATTCCGCCCATTAATGATGACCAGCGCCCCCGCTTCTACAAACCCGCGGGCCATACTTAAACCCAACCCCTGCGTCGAACCGGTAATTAAGACCCGCTTTCCCTCGACGCTGAACAAGTTTTGCATCCTTAATCCCTCTTTTCTGCGGAAGAATACATGAATATTTTACCATAATTAACAGTCCGCCGCTTCAGATCAAGGGATTAATTAACTCCGGCAACTGATGAATTTCCTTTGACAATCGCTCGGTTTTCTGGTATATTTATATATGAACTTTCGGGGCGTGGCTCAGCTTGGTAGAGCGTTCGGTTCGGGACCGAAAGGTCGCAAGTTCAAATCTTGTCGCCCCGACCATTTGCAAAAATTAAAGCTCTAGCTTATAAAGGCTAGAGCTTTTTTTTATTATTTTCCCAGGGTTAGAACTTATAATTCGAAATGGTTGCCTTCCTAACCCATCGAAACCGATCACCATCAGCAACCGCAGATCTCGTGGATCCGGTGATAAGCTTCTTCCTGTTCGGCCGGATCTTGGCAGTAGGTCACAACGATTAACTTCATTCCCGGCCGCCAAAGTTTCTTAACTTGCGCGCAGATCGTCTCCACGTCACCGACAATCCGGGCATTAACAACCACCCCTGTCCGGCAAAACTCTTCGGCGAACGGTTCCGCATCGTTCGGATCAGAATCCGTCTCCGCCGCAAAAGCGCCGTCGACCATCACCAGGTTTTTCATCTTTTTCACGGCCGGGATTTTCCGGCTCCAATTCCCGCACGAATGGATGGCGCATCCCCCAAAGGCCGCACCTATCTTTTCCCTGAACGGGATCTCAAACTCCTCAAAAAACTGATCCGAGATCATCAAAGCGACATCATCACTCAGCCCAATTCCCTGAAACTCCCTGCTGCTGGCGAAACCATGCCCGGGATTGACCAAAAGATCACCGATTAAGGCTTGTTGCCTTTTGGAGAAATCAACTAACAATTCCGTGAGCACCACACCGTATAATCAAATTCTTTCTCTTTCATTCCGTTTTCTCTCCTTAAACTGTGAATTCAACTGCAAACACCCGGGAATCAAGCGCTTTTTCCGGATGTCTACTTATCCAGCAACCCGGAAATACCCTTCCCAAGCAGGCACTATTATAAGAGAAATCTCCTCGGCACAATTAGCGTGGGAAGTAAATTTAATGCAATACCGGAAACTGTTTTCGGGAAATATTAAAGCTCTAGCTTATACTAGAGCTTTAATTTTGCGCAGGTTTTATTCTCAGATGAGGAAATCCTTAACCTAAGCGCTTAACATCTTCTCTTTTGCGACGCT
>JAKOVI010000138.1 GCA_029782135.1 Bacillota bacterium | reverse complement strand
TTTCGTCAGGGTATTCACGATCGCCCACACGACCAACGCTTCTCCCCAGGATCCTCTTGAGATCTTCGTCGCCTCCGTAGATAGATCCAGGACAGCTAAACCTTGCTTAACTCCCAGACTTCGCACCTTGGTCTTGGGGGGAAGGACAGGTTGCAAACCATGGGCGGAAGGTCCCTTGATTAATTCCTGGATCGCTGCCAGTTCAGAGCTTTCCGTAAAGGGAATCTCCCTTACTTCCGGAACTAGAAAGCTGGCGTTCTCTGCGTCCTGGATAAAGTAGAGCGCCACCTTGGTCGTTGGCCGCCCGGCGCCCTCGCCCGCCTGGTATTCCGCCTGCAACCTTTCCAACTCCGTCCGCGTCCGGTTTAACTCCTGCCTCAGCTGCAGGAGCCGGAATCCCGCCAGGAACACCGCAACCAGCGCGATCGAAGCGATGGTAAGAATGATGATCTTCTTTTTTTGGCTTGTCAGTTCCGCTCCCCCCTTTTTCCTTTCTCACGTCCGGCGCCCATCTTCGTTGCCTAACACTCGCTCCAGGGGAACTGTTTACTGTTTCCCTTGACCCCTAAAATCGCCCGCCCAGTAACCAGGAACCGAAGATACAGTGAACTTTTAGTAACTCACTGCCAGGCCAAAATTCCAGGCAAAATCATCTTCGTGCCCGACAAAGAATGCGACTTCAACGTCTTCCCATTCCTTGGCGACCGTCAAGTATTGCGTAAAAGCGCCTTCGACGCTAATCGTCGGGTTATAAGAGAGCGCATAACCCTTTGGCAGTTGCCAATTCAGATCAAGCGCCAAAAAGAGTTCCGGCTCATGGGGTTCCCCAAATTCGTACAAGCCCTGCGCGCCGGCCAGGATCGTATGGTCATATCCGATCCCAATCTCCAGCCCGCACAGATAATCCAAATATCTCTGATCCGCTACGGTGGCGTTAATCCAATTCAAGGCCGAAACCAGTTTTAAATTTTCTTTGAACGGAAACCCGGCATCAGCACCCACGAGCAGCTGCTTCCCGGAAAAATCATACCCCAGGTGAAAATCCACCCCGTTCCAGGGGGTAACTTTGAGCTTGCCTTGCCATCCCTTCGCCTCCAGCCAGTCACTGACGGGCTGGTAACCAAGTCCAAAAGCAAAGCGTTCGCTCAGCTGATAACTGGCCGCCACTTGCAGTTGGTCTAGTTTGGAATACTCCGCTTCAAGGGAAAAAGGCTTCTCCCCGGCGGCCGCCGGTCCGACGGAGACCACGAAGGCGGTCAGGATAAAAACGATAAAGGCCAAACAGCGTTGGTGTCCGTACTTTTTGTTGAACTTCCGCATCAAAATCCCTCCAAACGAAAAGTGAACCTCTCTCCAGTGTACAAACCTGTAACCAGTTCTGTCTTTACTTCTGGAGAAAGCGCCTAAATCCTTTTCCGAAAAAAAGATTAAATTCTGGTTTTGCAGGAAGAAAAAAACCCGGAAACCCGCCTCGCAAGAGGCCGCCGGTCGACGCTTTCGCCTTACCGCTCTGGTTTCCGGGGCATTTCCACAACTATCCGCGGGGTGTTTTTAACCTTCGAGTAAGGAGCGGATAACCCGTTCACCTTCCCGCAAAGCTTGCTCAAGCTTACCGGGCTCCTTCCCGCCGGCCTGCGCCAGTTCCGGACGGCCACCGCCGCCGCCGCCGGCGACCTGAGCCGCCGCCTTCACAATCTCGCCTGCCTTCACCTTACCGGTGAGGTCCGGGGTCACCCCGGCCACAAAGTTCACCTTTTCGCCTAGCACCCCGCCGAGCAAGACCACACAGGAACCCAATTTATCCTTAAACCGGTCCACATTTTCCCGGAGCAACTCCATCGCAAGCCCGTCCATCTTCGCCACCAGATAACGGTGGCCGCCCGCCTCTTTCACCGTTGCCAGGATCTTCTCCCCTTCGGCAAAAGCCGCTTTCCGTTCCTGCTCTTCCAGGGTCTTTTTTAAACGCGCCTGTTCCGCAAGGACTTCGCTCACTTTCTCCTTGAGCTGTTGCGGTTCGCTATGGAGCAAATCCGCCAATTCTTTGACGAGCTTGCGGTCCTGTTCCGCCAGCCGGAGCGCCTCCCACCCGGTGACCGCCTCAATTCGCCGGACGCCTGCCGCCACACTGCCCTCGGAGAGGATCCGGAAGCTCAAGATCTCGGCACTGTTTTTGACGTGCGTTCCGCCGCACAGCTCCATGCTGACCCCGCCAACGGCCACCGTCCGCACCCGGTCACCGTACTTCTCGCCAAAGAAGGCCAACGCCCCCCGGTTCAGCGCTTCCTCGTAGTCCAGCTCTTCCACCTTCACCGGTAAAGCGGCAAAGATCAGGCGGTTGACCTCCTGTTCCACCTGGTTAAGCAGTTCCGGCTCCAGCCGTTGGTAATGTGTAAAGTCAAAGCGCAACCGTTCGTTGGAAACATATGAACCGGCCTGGTGCAGGTGTGCACCGACCAACCGGCGTAAGACCGCATGCAACAGGTGCGTCGCCGTATGATTGGCGGCCGCCATTTTCCGCCGGTCGACATCGACCTGCAGTTCGTAGCTGAGGGCGTGCCGGGGGAATGGTTCCTCACCCTTGGCCACCAAGTGCCAGATCTTATCCTGCTCCCGTGCCGTATCAACCACGGTAAACTCCAGCCACTGCCCGGACGCTACCTCAGCGCGGATCTTACCGGTGTCGCCAACTTGTCCGCCGCCTTCCGGATAAAAAGGTGTCCGGTCAAAGACCAGCCGGTAATGGTCTTTGTCTTCCGCGACCAGGCGCAGTTCCGCCTTCAGCTCCAACTCCCCGTAACCAAGGAAGGCGGAATGCTCGCCGGCGCTAACTTCCTCCCATTTCAATTCATGTTCGCCCATCGAGAATTTCCCGCTGGCGCGGGCCCGTTCCCGCTGTTCCTCCATCAAACGGTTAAAGCTCCCGACCTCGATTTCTAGTCCTTTCTCAGCCGCCAACAACTGCGTCAGGTCTAAGGGGAAACCATAAGTATCATACAACTTAAAAGCATCTTCCCCCGGAATCAGTTTCTCGCCACGGCGCCGCAGGTCATCGCTTAACTCCGCAAACAACGCCAACCCTTTGTCCAGGGTTCGTCCAAAAGCCTCTTCTTCCGCCAGGATCACCCGGATACAATGCTCCTCCTGCTCCCTGATCTCGGGGTAAGCCTCGCCCATCTCCGCGGTCACCACCGGAACCAGGCGGTGGAGCAAAGGCTCTTTCACCCCGAGATTCCGGGCAAACCGGGACGCCCGCCGGAGAATCCGCCGGATAACATACCCACGCCCTTCATTGGAGGGCAAGATCCCGTCGGCAATCGTAAAGGTCAAGGCCCGGATATGGTCGGCAATTACTTGCGCGGCCACGATCTCCTCATGCTTAACCATAGAAGAGCCGGTCAGTTCCTTAATCTTCCGGATAATCGGCGTGAAAAGATCCGTCTCATAGTTCGATTTTTTCCCCTGCAACACGGCGACGATCCGTTCCAAGCCCATCCCGGTATCGACATGCTTGGCCGGGAGCTCTTCCAGGGAACCGTCGCTCTTCCGGTTATACTGGATAAAGACCAGGTTCCACAGTTCGACAAAGCGGCCGCAGTCACCATTCACCCGGCATTGGTGTCCGGGCAGATGCGCCTTGTCACAACTCTCCGGTCCCCGGTCAATATGGATCTCCGAACAGGGGCCGCAGGGACCGGTCTCCCCCATCTCCCAAAAGTTCTCTTTATCGCCAAACCGCATCACGCGTTCGGGGGGAAGCTCGGTTAACTCAACCCAGAGCGCGGCGGCTTCATCATCAGTATGATGCACCGTCGCATAAAGCCGGTCGACCGGTAATCCCCAAACCTTGGTCAGCAGTTCCCAAGCCCAACCAATCGCTTCCCGTTTATAATAATCACCAAACGACCAGTTTCCCAACATCTCAAAGAAAGTATGGTGGTAGCCGTCCCGCCCTACTTCCTCCAGATCATTATGCTTACCGCTGACCCGCAAGACTTTTTGGGAGTTAGCCGCCCGCTTGTAGGGCCGGATCCCCGTCCCTAAAAACACGTCTTTAAACTGGTTCATCCCGGCATTCGTAAAGAGCAACGTCGGGTCATTCGCCGGTAACAAGGAGGAACTACGAACAAAGGTATGTCCCTTCCCGACAAAAAAATCGACAAATTCG
>JAKOVI010000135.1 GCA_029782135.1 Bacillota bacterium | reverse complement strand
GTGAAAGCATTTATCAGCACGGAAAGTGAGTTCTCTCCTCAGATCGAATTTTTATCCAATCCAGTGGAAATTATTAATCAGCTGAACCGGCAGGAGTGGGATTCCTGGGAGGCGTTCCGGCTCCGCGCCCGCGCCGCCGAACTTGAACTGTTCACCGGTTTTGACGACCAGCTTCTGGTCTTCACCCATCTGCGCGAGCATTGGCGCCAGGTGGGACTGATTCCCTACCCGCACCAGGAGGCAACGGTCAAACGGGTCATCGGCGAACTGCGGGGACGGGCGATCCTCGCGGATGAAGTCGGCCTCGGTAAAACCATCGAAGCAGGAATGATCATCAAAGAGTACATCCTGCGCGGGCTGGTGAAGAAAGTCCTGATCCTGACCCCGGCTTCGCTCTGCCGGCAATGGGCGGCCGAACTCTCCCAAAAGTTCACCCTCTACCCGGTTCTGGCGAAGGGCGACTTTGACTGGGAACGCTACGACCTGGTCGTTGCCTCGCTTGAACTTGCCAAACAGGAAAAACACCGCCGGGTGATTGAAAACATCTACTATGATCTGCTGGTGGTCGATGAAGCCCACAAGCTGAAAAACCCGTTGACAAAAAACTGGCAATTGGTCAGCAGGATCCGCAAGAAATTTTTCCTGTTGCTGACCGCTACCCCCCTGCAGAATGATCTGAAAGAACTCTTCAATTTAATCTCCCTCCTCCGGCCGGGGCAGTTGGGCAGTTATCGCACTTTCCGCCGGAATTATATGGCCGACAAACGGACGGCGAAAAACCCGGAGGAGTTGCGCTCGTTGTTGGGCCAGGTGATGATCCGGAACAAACGCGGACCCCAGGTTAGCCTTCCCCACCGGAAAGTGACCACGCTGCCGCTGATCCCTTCCCCGGAGGAGATGGAACTTTACCGGCGGATCACCGAATTCGTCCGGCATGAATACCGGCGGGGCGAACAAGCAGCCGTTAATCCCTTAACCCTCCTCACCCTGCAACGGGAGGTCTGTTCCAGTTCGTTTGCGGCCGCCCATACGTTGTACAAGTTAACGCAGAAAACGGGCGAACAGAAAGCGGCCCGGATCCTGGCGCTGATGGAACTGAGCGCACAGTTGAAGGAGAATACCAAGATGAATCTGGTCGAAGAGATCCTCCGGCAGATCGGCGAGGAGAAAGTAATTATCTTTACCGAGTTCTTAGCCACCCAGCAGTATATTCTGGCGCGGTTGAAAAGAAACGGTCTGCCCGCCCTCACCTTCGACGGCCGGATGTCGGCCAGCAAAAAGGATTACACCATTGGCCGCTTCCGCCGTGACCCGGCGCAGCGCGTCCTGATCTGCACGGAATCGGGGGGCGAAGGAATTAATCTGCAGTTTTGCCGGACGATGATCAACTATGATCTACCGTGGAATCCGATGCGTTTAGAGCAACGGATCGGCCGCATCCACCGTTTAGGTCAGACCAGGGAGGTGTTTGTCTATAACCTGATGACCCAAGGCACGATCGAAGAGTACCTGTTAAAACTGTTAATCGAAAAAGTCCGCCTCTTCGAACTGGTGATCGGCGATCTGCAAAAAATCATCAACTATTTCGGGAAGGAAAAGTCGTTCGAATCGAAAGTCATGGGGGCGCTGGTTGCGGCGGAGAACGACGCCGAATTGACGCAAAACCTGGAAGTCCTCGGCGATCAGATTCTAAAGGAGATGGAAAGCTCGTCCACCCTGAACATTGATGAATTCATCTAACGCTTCCGGGAGGAAGTAAAACCGGGGTTAATGAAATCCCCAGGGAATGCAACCAACTAGTTTCGAGGCAGCCACTTAATCAACGCCAACCGGAGGTGAGGTCATGCAACAGCTTTCGCCGGAAGAGGTCAGGGAATTTATCATTGCGACATTACGGGTGTCGGGGGCTTCCTACCGGGAGGTCGATCAGGATCTCCTGCTGGCCGAGGTGACGGTCGAAATCCCGCCGCAGTTTTTTAGCCCGGCCCGCCTGGAAAAACATACGTTAAACCTTGTTTTCACCCCGGAGGCCAAGGCGGCGTATCCTGGCTCGGAACTGGTGGTTCCCGGCAGCTACCGGCTCAGTTGGTTCATCGAAGGCCTGAAGAAACGGGGGAAATTTACCCTCCAGCATTTCCCGTGGCGGGGCCGGCCGGAGGAACTGCAGGCTGAGATTGAAGCATACACAGAAAAACAATCAAACAATATGGAGGCCAATAAAAAAAGGACCGCTTCGTCCCTTTCACCGGAGATCGACTGGTCGGCGCCGGAAGTGAGGATGCGCCCTTATCTGTTGGCCAATTTCACCCTCTCCTACCGGACGGACGAACTCTGGGAAGAACTGCTTAGTTTGGGGTTGGATATGGTCAGCGGGGAAATCACCCCGGACTTTTTGGCCCTCCTCGGCACCGCCGAGCCGGTGGCCGGGGTCCCGGCGGGAGAGATCCAAACCGCAAAGTATAGGATGGAGGAAGCTTTCACTATATTCCAGGAAACGGTACGGCGGTGGGCATTGGCCAGAGAGGGGCGCTGGATTGAGGAAGCGCGTAAACGTTACGAGGAAGAACTTTATTGTTTATACCAGTATTACCACGATGACCGGCGGGAAACGGCGGACTTTGAGCACCGCGCCCGCGAACTTTACGAGCAGTTCCGCCCCCGGGTCCTGGTCCAATTGGTTAACCTGGGTCTGCTCTACCTTCCAGAGGTCACTTACCCGTCCGTCTCACCACCCGGCCATAAGCAAGCGGTATTTTCTTATCTTCCTTTATTAAAGAAGGTTATTTCCCCTTCCTCTCCACCGGGAACGGGATCTAAAGCGCCAAAGTGATAAAGGATGAGGGCCGCCGTTACCGGACCGGCGGTCTCGGCCCGCAGAATACGGGGGCCCAGGGAAACCGGAACAGCACCCCAGGCCGCCAACTGCTCAACCTCGGCGGGGGCCAGCCCCCCTTCCGGGCCAATGATCAAAGAAAGCTCGCTCGGCGGTCCGGCTGCCGCCAGTTGGTCCAGCGCCGTCCGGAGGGAAAAGGTCCGCTCTCCCTCCCAGGCCACTACGGCCGGGTGGCCGGCAAGGAGTTCCTGTAGTTCCGTCCAGGGGGTAACCGGCCGGACGGTTGGGATAAGCCCGCGCGCGCTCTGTTTTGCGGCGGCCGTCACAATTTTCTGCCAGCGCTCTTGTTTCTTGCTGTAAAGCTCTGGTTCCGGCCGCGCGACCGTCCGCAGGGAAAGACAGGGGACAAAGGCGGCGATCCCAAGCTCTGTCCCTTTCTGCAGAACCCAGTCCATCTTCTCCCCTTTTAAGATACTCTGGTAAAGGGTGATCCGGACGGCCGGCTCGGTGCGGTCCTCTTCTTCGCCAAGCACCAGCGCGCTGACGGTACCGGCGGCCAGCGCCGTGACTGTTAAGCGGTAGAGACGGCCCTGCCCGTCGGTGGCCGTCAACAGATCGCCCGGTTTGACCCGGAGGACGCGCGCCAGATGATGGGCGTCTTCGCCGGAAAAAACAACTAACTTTCTGCCATCGGGCTCACTGCGCAGTTGTGTCCGCTCGATAAAAAACTTCGGCATTCCTCTCTCCATTCCAGACAAAGTCTCATTCTTCTGCGGCCCAAAAAAAATCAGACGTTGCACTCTCCATCCCGGACGGCCAGGTATGCCTGCCAGTCTTCGCGCGCCTGGCTTTTCCGGATGGTAAAGCCGGCCGCGGCACAGGCCGCCCGTACTTGAGACGCTTTCTGATCGATGATCCCCGACGCAAGCAAAACGCCTCCGGGTTTGAGCCGGGTTGCCGCCGCCGGCAACAGTTCGATGATCACATCGGCAATAATATTGGCAATGATCAGATCCGCCGGGTCCCGGAGCCCGTCAAGGAGGTTTGCGGTCCGCACGCTCACCTGGCCTTGGACTTGGTTGCGGGTGATGTTTTCTGCCGCCACCGCCGTCGCCACCGGATCCAGATCGACGGCGATCACCCGCGCCCCTAGTTTCGCCGCGGCAATTGCCAGAATCCCGGAGCCGGTTCCGACATCATAGACCAACATCCCCTCCCGCACGAGCTCCGGCAGCAACTCCAAACAAAGCTTCGTCGTGGGATGGTTCCCGGTCCCAAAGGCCATCCCGGGATCAAGCGTGATCAGGATCTCCCCGGATTCGACCGTGGGTGGGAGCCAGGAAGGGGTAACCACAAACTTGCCGACCCGTTCCGGCTGGTAATAGGCTTTCCAGGCGGTTGCCCAATCTTCTTCTTGCCGCTTGCGGAGGGTAATTTCCCCACTGCCGACGGGCAGAAACGCCCTAAGCTTGTCCACCTCTGCCTGGAGCCACTCAATTTTTTCCTGCCAACCGTCGTGGAGCGGAAGGTAACCACCGACCCGGAAGGAACGGTTTCCTCCTGAGGGGACGGTTGGCTGTAACTCCACCGGCTGGTCTTTTGCCGTTTCAAAGAGGCGGGGATCTTCATAGACAACTCCCCCGCAGCCTGCTTCAATCAGTAGTTCGGCCACCCTCTCCCCTGCTGCGGGAGTCGTCGCAATCATTACCTCCACCCATGCGCGTCCACCTATTTGATCCATGCTTATTTTTCCTGCCCTTTTCCTTCCTCCTGCGCCGGCAGATCGACCCCGATCGCAGCAGCAATCGTCTTTTGAATCTCCAAGATCATATTGTTCAGGTTCCACTCGGCAATTAAGAACTCACGGACATAAGGATTATAATTTATAATTTCCGCCAGCTTCTTCAGCTCTTCCTCTTTTTCTTTGGCGACTTCCTCACCGCTTAACCGGGCTTTCTCCAATTCCCACTGTTTCTTCCGGAAGTCTTCCAGCATGACCTTGGCGGCCTCATGCTCGTCGATCTTCTTTTTCGCCGCCTCCCAGTCCTTGTACTCCTGGCTTTCGCGGATCGAATTCGCTAATTCTCTCGCCAATACTTGCGGTTTCATGATCACTACCTCCTTATCTTCGCGCTCTTTACTTGCCGCCGTCGCTCAGCTTTCGATCAAGCCTTTGACAGTTCGCAATTCGCCGCGCCCTTGCTTTATGAAACACCCCATTACCGACAGAACAAAGCGTCCCTCGCGGTTATAATCAAATGCTCTACCCAAGCCCAGGCCATTACTTTAGCACGCCGGGGACTTCCTTGCCGGATGGCCGGCCGCTTTTCTTCAGATGCAACCTGCGGCAGGGTAAGGCATTACTCCAGTTTCGCCGAGACCAGGTCCAACAACTCCATAATCTGACGGGCTGTCTTCCCCTCGGCGATCTGCGGCTGCACGTCCCGGATCGTCACCGGGAGAAACCGGATTTGCCTCACCCCCCGCTCATCACAGGCCGCCTCCAGGATCAACCCCTGCTTCGTTTCTTCCCCTGTCAGATCGAAGACAAAATTCCCTAAACTGTAGGCAATGACCCCTTTCCCGCCAAACTCCACCCCCTGGATGACGTGAGGATGATGCCCGATCACCAGATCGGCACCGGCGGCCAAGGCGGCCTGTCCTAAGATCCGCTGCTTCTGGGTGGGTTTATCCTGAAACTCCCTCCCCCAGTGCATCGAGACAATGACCAGATCAGCCCGCTCCCGCAGGCGGGTAATATCCTGGCGGAGGTAGTCCACCCGGGCAGGGACCACGCCCGGGAGTTCCGCGGTGGCGATCCAGTGTTGCGGTTCACGAGTATAAGTAAAACCAGGCCCCACTTCCGTGTA
Source organism: Bacillota bacterium (assembly GCA_029782135.1). Classification (GTDB taxonomy): domain Bacteria; phylum Bacillota; class UBA4882; order UBA10575; family UBA10575; genus JAAYGU01. The sequence continues at coordinate 51,505 of JAKOVI010000135.1, read as the reverse complement.
GGCCAGAAACCCCACCTTCAACCCGTTAGCGGTGATTACACAACCCTGGCGGGCCAGGTCAAGGTTGGTATTGGCCCCCACATAATGCAAACCATTCGCCGCCAGGCGTTCCATCGTATCCACGAGTGCAACTGTTCCGTAATCCATGATGTGGTTGTTCGCCAGCGAGAGGATGTCAAACCCGGCGTAGAGTAGGCCTTCAATAAAACGGGGATCGGCCCGGAACATATTAAGCTGCCGCCCCCGGTCGCTGAGCGGCCCCTCCAAATTGGCAAACGCCAGCGTCGAACGGCGAGTGACCCCGGCGATCCGCCGGAAGGGATAACAATAATCACCTTGGGCGACACTGGTCTTCGCCACTTCCCTGGCCAGCATGATGTCGCCAACGGCGGTGAAAATGAGGGGTGACGGTGAAGATAGAATCTTTCCCGGGTGGTAACTTTTCCGGAGTTCCCGTTGGAAACGGCAGGCTCGCCACCAATTACCGTTTACCCAGTCGCGTAACCCCTGGCGGCGGGCAGGGGTTAAAACGAGCTCCGCCCAGAGGGGGTATTTCTCCAGAGCATGGTCATTTTCTACCCAGGCCGGATTGACCCCTTCCAAGGTCAGGACTTTTACCTCCGGGTGGACAGCCGGCCAGGTTATGACTCCCAGTGCTTCACGATCACCCGCGACCGCCGCCACCATCGCCTGCTGGTCAGGGACCAACCGGGCAACCAGGGAAGGCCCGGGCAGACCCGGATAGCCTTGCGCGGCGTAAGCCACCACTTTAATCGGGAGATCCGCTCCCCCCACCGCGCTCCAGCTGGTAATCTCCCCGCGGAGAATAGCTTCCAATTCAGAAAGGCTGAGCGTGGAGACGGGATTCCAGAAATTAACCACCAGCAGGAGAGGGAGGCGGCCCAGGACCTGTCCGCCGGTGCCGCCGGACCCTTCAGCCGTTCCACCGGGTTCCCCACCGGCTGCCCCTTTTTCCATGCTGACACCGGAAGCTGGGGGGGCAAAACGGTAACTGAGGTGAAAGCTGCTCGACCGGCCTTCGCCCCACCGGTAATGGAGTCCGCACCGGTTTTGGAAATAACGGGCAAATACTACCCTGGCGCCCGGCTCGCCGCTAATCTCCAAGCTCGCCGCCTGACTGACCAGAAAACCGCTGAGAAAACAGACGGTCCAGACCAGGGATAAACGCTTCAGCACAGGGTTTTCCTCCGTATTATAACAAATTTCGGTAAAAATAATAATATTCCTGTCAGTTGGGGAAAATGAAGAAAAGAGAGAGGAAATAATAGTAAACAGAAGAATATTTAACCTGACAATCCGTCCCGGTGGGTCCGGACGATTGGAGGGTTTGTCCATGGAATTATATACTGTCATTACGGCCGATATTATCGATTCCCGCCGCCAGGAGTCTTTGGTCGCCGAGAAAAAGCAAGGTCTCGCCGGACTAATTGTGCCCGGGATGGTCACCCCTTTCACTTTCTCGCGCGGGGATGAGATCCAGGCGGTCTGTGCCGGCTACCTGCGCACCCCGTCCCTACTCCGCCAGCTCCGTTATCATTTCCTCCCCCTGAAATTGCGGATTGGGATTGGCCTGGGCGCGATCACCTCCGGTCTGGAAGCGGAAAGTTCCTGGCAGATGAATGGTCCGGCTTTCCACCATGCCCGGCAGGCGCTGGACCTGGCAAAAGAAGAACAGCACACCATGACGAAGCTGGTCAGCGGCGACCACCAGTTCGACCAGGCCGTGAATGCCTTTTTCGCCCTTTACGATACGATCCTGTCCCGCTGGACCCAGGAACAGTGGGAAGGGGTAATGGCTTATGAAGCGGCTGGAACTTACCGGGAAGCCGCCGCCCGCTTGGGGATCGCCTTACAGAACGTCGAAAAAAGGTGCCGGGCTGCGCACTGGCGAGTCATTCAGCAAGCCGAAGATGCTTTAAGGCTAATGCCCGCCAAACTATTAACAATCACCTGACCGCCGGTGAACTGCTATTGATCACCTTTTTATAGGTGATATATAAATTTTCACCATCATATTGGTGAAAGGAGGAAGCCATGAACCTCTTTCTCTTTGCCATCGTCGCCCATTTGGCCGGTGATTTTCTCTTTCAGGCACCGAAGACCGTTATGGCGAAACAAAACGGGAAGCTGTGGGCTTTTATCCGCCATGCCCTCTTGGTCGCCTTCCTGACCTTCCTGGCAACGCACTTTTTCGGCTTAAGTCCGTCTTTAATCTATACCGGGTTAATTGGTTTTTCCCATTTCCTCATTGACTTCGGGAAAGAAAGCCTGGCCAAGGGGCGTTCCGGAGGGACCAAACTCTTCCTTTTCCTGACCGATCAAACCCTCCACCTGCTGCTGCTTTTCTTTCTGTCCTTCTTCTTCCCCTCCGCCGCCCCCGATCCGGAAGTCATGGCTTTTTACCAAAGGCTTCTCCCGTCACGGGCAATTCCGGTCTTCGCCGGCCTTCCCCGCCTTCCGCAGGTGAACTGGGAAGCGGTTTTATGGGTCTTCATCTTTTACCTGGCTACCATCTTTGGCGGCGCCGTCTTCACCGCCAGGCTTTTGGAGTGGTTGACCGGACGCCCCCCTGAGGAGCACACCCAGCGGTTGGGGCGGGCGATCGGAATGATTGAACGTCTGATCTTAATCACTTTGGTCGTTGTTGATGCAGTTTCGGCAATGGGGTTTGTGCTCGCCGCCAAATCGCTCGCCCGATACCAGGAGTTGAACAACCGGGAGTTTGCCGAATATTACCTGGTCGGAACGTTGACAAGCTACGGCCTGGCGCTCTTTGCCGGTTTGGGGCTGAAAAGGATGATCTCATAAAAAAAAGGCCATTGGCCTTTAAAAAACTTTAAAAGTTTTAGCTAGTCTTTGTTTTGTTTTCCCGGAGCATCCATTCGCCAAGCCCCCGGAAAAAGGCCGGCAGGTGTTCCTGGTAAAATACCGGATCCTGGTGCGGGAACCGCCCGGTCTTCCGCAGCCAGTCACTAAGATGGTTGGAGAGGAGCGTTAACAGTTCCTCTTTTTTTTCGCCGTCGGCATACTTGAGTCCTACCGCCATAATCAAGGCAAATGCAAGGTCCTCCTGGGTTTCATTACTTTGCGGCGCTAGTTTCTTATCAAGGCTGGCGAGGGCCGTACTCAGATTAAGGTAACCCGCCCCTTGGATCTGCCGGTTATAGCCGCGATCCTCGGCGGTTGCCATCAAGAGCTTTTTGATTTGATCCGGAGTCAGGTCCGGATCCTTTTGCCAAAGCAGGGCGGCCGCGCCGGTGACCACCGGGGTGGCCATCGAAGTTCCTGAGCTTTCAATGTAACCGCCGCCCGGTTTCAAGGAAGTGATCCGGGCGCCGGGCGCCACCAGATCCGGTTTGGTCAGAAAATCGATCGTAGGTCCCCGGCTGGAAAAATCAGAGATCGCATCATCGGTCCGCGGGACGGTACCTTGGTCATCGATACTCCCGACGGTAATGATCAGGGGCGAGATCCCCGGGGTCGTGATTGTCCACCGCCCCGGTCCGGAATTGCCGGCTGCCGCGCAGACCAAAAGCCCCGCTTTCCAGGCAGCATTCACCGCTTTGCTTGCCGGATCCGTGCGGTACCCTTGCTCCGGGGGCGCCCCCAGCGAAAGGTTGATTGCCTTAATCCGGTATTTCTCTTTATTATCAACCACCCATTGAATCCCGGCAATCACCCGGGAGATGGGGCCGCTTCCCATTTTGTCTAAAACTTTGACCCCCACCAGCAGCGCCTCCGGGGCAATCCCGGTATATTTACCGTTTTCTTGATACCCGTTCCCGGCGATAATCCCGGCGACATGGGTGCCGTGTCCTTCATCATCATAGGGTTTGCTTCTCCCGTTGACCAAGTCATGCCAGCCGACAATCCGGGAGGTTGGTTTCGTCAGGTCCGGATGCGGGTCGATGCCGGTGTCAACCACTGCGATTACGATCCCCTTCCCGGTCAGTCCCTGCTGGTGCGCAAGGTCAGCACCGACTGCCGGGACGGCAACATCCAAACACGGACAAGCTTGTACATCCGGCCAGACCATCTTGGCATGAACGGAAGGGATAATTTCGGCCAGTCGCTCGGCCGGGAGTTCAACCGCCAAACTATTGATCAGTGGAAGTTCGTAAATGACCTTTCCCCCGGCCTGGTGGATGAGTTCTTTGATCCGGGCGGTGCTACATGAACGCAAGGCCGGGAATTCAATAATCACCTGGACCATCTCTTGCGCCTTGGCTGTGAGGACCTCTTCCGCCAGTCTAGGCGATAATTTACGACAGAGGCGCCGCTTCCATCGTTCTGGTAAGACCATCTTCACACCCCCGACAGTTTAACTTCTCTAATCAATTTATTGTCAAACTGTCAAAAGGGGAACGGGAAAGCGCAATCTTCTTCTCAAAGCCTATACCGGGCGCAAAAAATAACAAGGATGGGGAAAACGTGACGTCAAAGCACCTCGGTCAGCCCCCGTCCCTCGTAAACGGCATTCATCTCCGGGCTAAATACGCCATCCGGTCCATGGATGAAAAGTGGTTTAGTGACTTTTAGCCCCGGGCGACCCCCTTTGATCCCTTCGACCAGGACGCGGTGAGGGGCTGCCTCCGGTTTTGGATGAACCAGACACAGCCGTTTCGGTTCCAACCGTGCGGCCCGCATCGTGGAAAGCAAATCGGTCAGGCGTTCCGGAAGATGAATCAGGCCGACCCGGCCCCCCTCGCGGCAAAACCGGGCCGCGGCCATAACCACCTCGGATAAATTACAGGTCAACTCGAATTTCGCCACCGCCTGCAAAGGTGAAGCCGGGACATGGTGATTCGCCGGCGGCCAATAAGGAGGATTGCTCACGACCCAGTCAAAACGGCGGGCGGTCAGTTCCGGCGGCGGGTTGCGCAAATCCCCTTCCACAATGGTAATCCGGCCGGTTAACTGATTGAGCGCCACATTCCGGCGGGCGAGCGCGGCAACCGGCGGTTGCAGTTCGAGCCCGACCACCTGCCGGACACCGCGGTAACCGGCCAACCAAAGCGGAATCACCCCGGCCCCGGTTCCCAGATCAAGGACGGTCTCCTGAGACCGGACCTGGAGAAAAGCTGCCAGGAGCAATGGATCGACCGTGAACTTAAAGATCGCGGACGGTTGGTAGATTTTGAGCGTCCCCAACCCCAAGCGTTCGGGTTCCCCAAGCGGGAAGAACTCCTCAGTCACCGGCGGTACCTCCCTTCACGCTTGCTTCCGGCCGGCGGCACAGATCCGCCGGTAAGCGGAACCAACGGGGCCGCCCTTGCGCCGGCAGGTAGATCAGGACCGGGGTATCGCCGGTTGTGAGGGTTTCCGGATCAAGACTTAAAACGATGACAACCATCCGGCGGCGCAGTTGTGCCGGTTTCAGTTCCGGCGGTAACCCGAGTTTCGTCAAACCCTCCTCTTCCCGCAGGATGCTTTTCACGACGGCCCGCAGTGCGGGTGACTCCGGCGTTAGCCAGTCCGGCGGTTGCCCCCCCAGGCCGCTCAGGTGAAAATCCAGCGTCAGGAGATCCCTGAGCTTTTCCCGCTCGGAAAGCGCACCGCCGGCAAGGTCGTTTTGGAGAAAACCCCATAGGCCGTCAAAATAAGCCACCGGTTTGCGGACTTCGCCAAGGAATGCTTCTTCCCCCAGGTAACGGGCGAGGGCGGAAAAGAAGCGCCACGGGGAGATATTCTCCGCGCGGAAGAGGTAAGATAAAGTGTAATGAAAATGTTTGGAGTTATAGTACTTCTCCACCAGGACGGCAACTGCTTTCAGGTGGAGGAGGTCCGGATAGGAGAGCCAATTGCTTTGCAGGATCTCATACGGCGGCATGGACGTAAACTGGTAACCGTATTCTCCGGCTTGTCCACGGAGGGGCGAACCTTTTAACAGTTTTAAGAAACCTAACTGCAGCTCTGCCGGGCGCAGGCGGAAAGTCCAATCAAAGGACCGGGCAAAGGTCGCCAGATCTTCATGGGGTAACCCGGCAATTAAATCAAGGTGGACCGTCACCCCGGGGATCCGGGTGAGCGCTGCACAGCTCCGGCCGAGCCGCTCCAGATCATAGCGCCGGTTGACCGCCTCCAAGGCCGCCGGGCAAGTCGACTGGACTCCAATCTCCACCCGGAAGCGGCCCGGGGGAGCCGCTTTGAAGATCGCGATGATCTCCTCGTCAATCAACTCGCCGACCATCTCGAAATGGAACTCGGTCGTCCCCTCCTGCTCAGCCAAGAACTGCAACAATTTAACCGTCCGCTGCCGGTCGAGATTGAAAGTCCGGTCGACCATTTTCACCGTCCCCACCCCGCCCTCGATAAAGCGGGCGAGATCGGCTTTCACCCGTTCGAGGGGGAGGTAGCGCATGGTCGATTGCTCCCACCCCGACATGCAGTAGGCACAACGGTAAGGGCAGCCCCGCGAAGATTCATAATATACTAAGCGGTGACGAAGGACGGAGAGATCCGGGTACGGAAAGGGGATCTTTTCCAGATCGAGGGGTGCCGGCGGCGGGGTAGCCACCACCCGGCCACCGTCTTTGTAGGCCAGTCCATTAATAGCCGCCCGGTCCGGTTTCCCGCTGGTCAGGTAGTGCAAGAGCTGGCGGAGGGTCTCCTCCCCCTCGCCGCAGACAATATAATCGGGCGCCACCGGTTGCTGTAAGAGCGCCGCCCAATCGGCGGAGGCTTCCGGTCCGCCCAGAATCACCACTGTCTCCGGGAGCACCTTTTTCACCCGTTCGACCAGTTCCAAGGTTGGGATGATGTTCCAGATGTTGGTGGAGAACCCCAGGATGGAGGGGCGGGTCCGGTAAATGGCGCCCAGGATGGCCTCAAGATCCTGATTGATATTGAACTCTTTCACCTGAATCGCAGGAAAGTCCCGCCGGCAGTAGGCTTGCAATGAATAGAGGGCCAAGGCGGTATGGATATATTTCGAGTTTAAGGTAGTCAGTAAGACCATAATCCCCATCCTTATATTTTTGGCAACATTATATCATAATGCCCAAAAAACAAAACCGTGGAGACCACGGTTTGTCTTAAGGAACTATGGCAAAGAAGTTGCTTCTCCCGGCGTTTTGCATATCAAGGAAAGAAGCCTCTTTCCGTTGACTATGCATAATCCAGGATCAAAAGGAACAACAGCAGGAGTAAGAGCAGAAAGACCAGTCCCTCGTTTTTATCATACTTTGCAACATCCATCGTCACGTCCCCCCTGTTCTTGACTTTAAGGAATTGCCAATCCGGGTTTTGCCTTTGTTCTTGCGCGATCGCAATCCTCTACCATTATCATATGGTCAACAGGTGGGACTGGTGCATTCTCTTTATTGCTCGGAAGAATAACCATTAACCCTTGGCTTATTTTGTTGTCCGGGCAACAAAGAGAATGATTCTTTTTGACAAAGAGAAAAGGCTGATTGGTTGCGCGAAAGCCTATTCCTTATAATGGATGAGCGAAAAGACCGGGACGTCCTTCGGGAGCTTCTCCCTGCCCATTAAGTCATCAAGCTCGGCCAGGAAGGCATAGCCAATAATGTTACCCCCTAAGCGCTTGACGAGTTCGGCGGTGGCGGAGATGGTACCGCCGGTCGCCAGGATATCATCGACGATGAGGACTTTTTGCCCGGGAGTAATGGCGTCGACATGAATTTCCAGGGAGTTTTCCCCATACTCCAGGGAATAGTCGATCCGCTCGGTTTTCGCCGGGAGTTTTCCCGGTTTACGGACCAGCACGAAACCGCACCGCAGTTCATAGGCCAAGGGGGCGCCCAGGATATAGCCCCGGGATTCAACCCCGACCACCAGTTCCGGGCGGTACGAACGGTAGTAATCGGCCAGGGTCACAATAATATGGCGAAATGCGTCCGCATCTTTTAACACCGTTGAGATGTCTTTAAAACTAATCCCTGGTTGCGGAAAATCCGGGATTTCACGTATCAGCTTTTTTAAGTCCAATCATGTCACTCCGTTTCCATGCAATTCCCCAATCCTCTGGTTACCATTCTAAACTTCGGCACGCATTCAGTATTTCCTGCTGTTTTCTCCGGTATTTATACCGGCTCACTGCCCTCAGCAGGGCTGGACTGGTAATTGGCTCTTTCCCAGGCAACCTTGTTGACGGCATTAATGAACGCACGGGTACTGGCCTCGATAATATCGGTGGATACCCCCCGTCCGGTATAGATCCTTCCCTGCACTTCGATTTTGACTGTCACTTCACCCAGGGCGTCCTTTCCGCCGGTAACCGCTTTGATGCCATACTCCTTGAGCTCGGCGGCGATGCCGGTCAACCGTTCAATCGCTTTGTAAATCGCTTCAATTGGACCTTCCCCGCAGGCGGCTTCCTGTTTACTCTCCCCGCCGCACTGCAAACGGACGGTCGCCGTAGGGATGGCATTATTGCCGCTGGTGACATGGAAATACTCGAGGACAAAGGCTTCCTCCACTTGGGAGAGTTCTCCCCGGACCAGCGCTTCAAGGTCGCGCTCGGTTACCTCTTTCTTCCGGTCGGCAATCTCCAAAAAGCGTTGGTAACTTTTCTCCAGATCTGTCTCGCTTAAATGATAGCCCAATTCCGCCAGGTATTCCCGGAAAGCGTGCCGTCCGGAATGTTTCCCTAAAACCAGCCGGTTGCTGGGAATCCCAATCGACTGCGGTGTCATAATCTCGTAGGTCAGGCGGTTTTTCAGGATCCCATCCTGGTGAATCCCCGACTCGTGGGCAAAAGCGTTCGCACCGACAATCGCTTTATTGCTGGGAACGGCGATCCCCGTCAAGGCGGCGACCAAAGTACTCGTCCGGTAGATTTCTTCGCTGATCACCCGTGTTTGCGCCTGGAAATAGTCGGGACGGGTCTTCAAGGCCATCACCACCTCTTCGAGCGCGGTATTCCCGGCCCTTTCGCCCAGACCGTTCATCGTCCCCTCGACCTGATCGGCCCCGTGGCGGATCGCCTCGAGGGAGTTGGCCACCGCCATCCCCAGGTCATTATGGCAGTGTACCGAGACGATCGCTTTCTCAATCCCGATCGTATTCTCTTTCACATAACGGATTAAACGGCCGAACTCCTCCGGCGTGGTGTAGCCGACTGTATCTGGAATGTTGATCACCGTCGCCCCGGCCTTGATCGCTTCGCTAAAGATCCGGCAGAGGAAATCCCAATCGCTCCTGGTCGCGTCCTCCGCGGAAAACTCAACCTCCGGACAGTACCGGCGGGCAAGTTTAACCGCAGCGACCGCCATCTCCACGACTTGTTCCGGCCGTTTCCTCAGTTTATATTGCATATGAATATCCGAGGTGGCGATGAAGGTGTGAATATAGGGGCGTTCGGCATCTTGAACCGCTTCCCACGCCCGTTCGATATCGCCGGGGACCGCGCGGGCCAACGAGCAGATGGCCGGTCCCCGCACATTTTGCGCAATCGTCTTAATGGCCTCGAAATCACCTGGTGAAGCCACGGCAAACCCGGCTTCAATGATCTCGACGTTCAACTTGGCGAGTTGCCGGGCAATCTCCAGCTTTTCCCCGGCGTTCAAGTTCACTCCCGCGGTCTGCTCGCCGTCACGCAAAGTGGTGTCAAAAATCCGAATCGTCCTCGTCACTTTTTTTCGCCTCCTTTTAGATTTTGCAAGATCTATAAAAAAACCCCCGTCCCGTGATAGGGACGAGGGGATCGTGGTACCACCCTATTTCCGCGGCCTGACGGCCGGCGGCGGCTTAGTGGGTCAGCCCCAGCCGCTTGCGGCCGCGGACTACCCTTCGCTGTAACGGGCCGGATCGCCTCACTCCTGGCTATCCCCCGGCGTTGACTACTCGTTTGCTTTCGCCAACGCAACTGGTGAGGTGAGTTCGGAACGGTTAAGCGCCGGTTTGCACCACCCACCGGCTCTCTGGAGCCATCCCCGCTTCCTACTATTCCTCGTCATCGTCTTTCCCAAAAACTTTTGTCTGGATATTGCTATCAATTATACGGGAGCTGCGAATTTATGTCAAGCGGCTTTTGGTAAAATTTTAGAGCACAACCTGGTAGCTTTGGCTGATCCCTTGAATCTTGTTGATCTGCTCAATGATGCTGGCAGGAATCTCATGATCCACGGTCAAGACCATGATAGCATCCCCGCCGATCTCCTTCCGGCCAACCTGCATATAGGCAATGTTAATCCCGGCTTGCCCGAGCACATTCCCGACCCAGCCAATAATTCCGGGCGCATCCTGATGATAGGCGATCAAAAGGTGCCCATGGGGAACAACCTCAAAGTGGAAACCGTCGATCTCCACCACCCGTTGGTCATTGCGGCGGAAGAAGGTGCCGGCCACCACATGGTTCCCCCGCTCGGTTACGGCGATCACGCGGATTTTATTGTTGTAATCCTCATCGGTCGCTTCCTTGCGTTCGCTGATGCGGAGACCGCGCTGCTTGGCCAGGATCCGGGCGTTCACCATATTAACCTCGCCGTTAAACGACGGTTTTAGCAGCCCTTCAATCACCCGCGTGGTCAAAGGATTCAGATCATACTCCGTAATGTCGCCGTAGTATTCGATCTCCACTTTTTTAATCCGGCTTTCCAGGATCTGGGCCACGAAACGCCCGAGCCGCTCGGCGAGTAAAAAGTACGGGCTGAGCACCTTCATAACCTCAGGACGGAGGGTCGGTAGATTAACCGCGTTTTTAAACGGTTCACCCTTCAACACTTTAACCATTTCCTCGGCAACGTCGATCGCCACATTGATCTGCGCCTCGGCCGTCGAGGCCCCCAGGTGCGGAGTGACCACCACTTGCGGCAGCGCGAGCAGCCTTTGGTTGGTGGGCGGTTCCGTGACAAAGACATCGAGCGCCGCCCCGGCGACATGCCCGGCTTCAATGGCATCCGCCAAGGCATCTTCATCAACAATCCCGCCACGGGCACAGTTGATGATCCGCACACCCTTTTTCGTCCGGGCAAGGGTTTCGGCATTCAGGATACCGGTTGTTTCTTTGGTCAATGGGGTATGGACGGTAATAAAATCGGCTTCCGCCAACAACTGATCAAGGTTGACAAGCTGAACTCCCAAAGCTGATGCTTTTTCTTCGGTCAGGAAGGGATCGTAAGCCAGAACCGACATGCCCATCGCCATCATCCGTTTAGCGACTTCCGTCCCGATCCGGCCCATCCCGATCACCCCAAGCTGCTTACCCCGGACCTCCACCCCGGTAAAGTTCTTCCGCTCCCAACGCCCGTCCTTAAGGGAGGCATGGGCCTGCGGAATCTGGCGGGCGAGCGCCATGATCATCCCTACTGTATGCTCGGCGGTGGAGATCGTATTCCCATCCGGCGCATTCAAGACGATAATCCCTCTGTTCGTGGCCGCATCCAGATCAACATTGTCCACACCGACCCCGGCCCGACCAATCACTTTCAAATTGGTGGCCGCGTTAATCACTGTGGCGTTCACTTTGGTCTGGCTCCGGATGATGACGCCGTCGTAACCGCCGATCTTCGCGATCAACTCATCCTCGGGCAAAGTAGCAGAGACATCGGCCTCAATCCCATTCTCCCGTAAAATCGTCACCGCCTTTTCCGACACATTATCAAGCACCAAGACTTTCATCCCGTCACACCTCCAAAATTTTTTACCAACCTGAGCGTAAAAGTGAAAAAACCTCTCATCCCGATAGGGACGAGAGGCTCGTGGTGCCACCCTACTTTTCTTTGCGAACGCAAAGACTCAGGATCCGAAGGAAACCTTCGAATCAAGGTTAACGGCCTTTTCCGGTCGGAATTACTTGTCGCCCTGCGCACACGGCGCTTGCGCTTTCCTTCCGACAGCTCCGGACCGGGAAAACGGTTCACTCACCAGGGCAGGCTCGCACCAGCCGCCTGCTCTCTTCACCCTTCTGCGAACACAGTCCTTCATCGCTTTTCTTATCCTGAGAATGTATAAATATAACTCTTTTATGGATGATTTTGAAGTAATTATAGATTGTTAGCCCCGAAAAGTCAAGCACTGTTACTTTAACAATTTATTACCAACTGCCGCCAATGCCACGGCTCGACCCTCTTCGCGACTACCTACTTTTGCCGGATCCAAGGCATCATCGCCCGCAGCTTCTTCCCAACCTGTTCAATCAGGTGTTCCTGCTCGCGGCGGCGCATTGCGTTGAAGGCCGGCCGTCCCACTTTATTCTCGAGGATCCACTCCCGGGCAAAGACCCCCTCCTGGATCTCCCGGAGAATCTTCTTCATTTCCGCCCTGGTTTGCTCGTTAATGATCCGCTTCCCTCTCGTCAGGTCGCCGAATTCGGCCGTATCACTCACCGAATAACGCATCCGGGCGATTCCTCCTTCGTAAATCAGATCAACAATCAGTTTTAACTCATGGAGGCATTCAAAGTAGGCAATCTCCGGTTGGTATCCGGCTTCCACCAGGGTGTCGAAACCGGCTTTAATCAACTCGCTAACCCCGCCGCAGAGCACCGCTTGCTCCCCAAAAAGGTCGGTCTCGGTCTCTTCCTTAAAGGTGGTCTCCAGGACCCCGGCGCGGGTCCCGCCGATCCCTTTCGCATAGGCGAGGGCCAGTTCTTTGGCCTGCCCGGAAGCATCTTGCGCCACCGCAATCAAGCAGGGGACGCCCTTACCTTCCTGATAGACCCGGCGGACAAGATGGCCCGGGCCTTTCGGCGCCACCATAAAAACATCGACCTCGGCGGGCGGGATAATCTGGCCAAAATGAATGTTGAACCCATGGGCAAACGCCAACGCTTTCCCTTTCTCCAAGGACGGGGCGATCTGTTCCCGGTACAGTTCGGCCTGCCACTCGTCATTGACGAGGATCATGATCACATCCGCCTGGGCGGTCGCTTCGGCTACCGTCTTGACGGTAAAACCATCCTCAATCGCCGCGTTCCACGATTTTCCCGGACGCAGGCCGAGGATGACCTGAAAACCGCTGTCCCGTAAATTCTGGGCATGGGCATGTCCCTGGCTGCCATACCCGATGATCGCGATCGTTTTCCCCCTCAGAATTTGGTCGTTCACATTCTGGTCATAATAGATCTGCATGACTGCTCCCCCTTTATCATTTTCTCCTCCAACTTTTCCGTTGGCCGCGGAAGATTTTTATCTGCAGCAACCGGCGCGCCGGCGGCTAGCTTTGCACCGCCGAACGCACCATCGCGATCTTACCCGTGCGCACCAGTTCCTTTAAACCGAAGGGCTTTATGAGCGCGATCATCGCTTCGACTTTATCCTGCGTCCCGGTCACTTCAATGATGAGCGCATCAAGGGAGACATCGATAATCTTCGCCCGGAAGATATCGACGATCTCCAGTAACTGCGAACGGTTGGCGCTTGTCGCGTTCACTTTGATCAGGGCCAATTCCCGTTCAACCGCATCGTCCCTGGTGATATCGTTGATCTTGATGACATCAATCAGCTTGTACAGCTGTTTGGTGATCTGTTCGAGTTCGGCTTCGTTCTCCGTCTCGACGACCAGGGTAATCCGTGAGATCTTCGGATCTTCCGTCTTCCCCACGGCAATACTCTCGATATTATAACCACGCCGGCTGTAGAGCCCGGCAACCCGCGCCATGACCCCCGGTTGGTTAACGACCAGCATCGCTAGTGTGTGTTTCATTTCGCTTCCACCCCCAACATCCGGTTGATCGGACCATTCGGCGGAACCATCGGCAGTACATTTACCTCCGGGTGAACCAGACAGTTCAGGAGCGCCGGGCCGGGATGCTCCAGAACTGCTTGGAGAAGCTCTCTAAGTTCTTCCGGTTTTGTCGCCGTATAGGCTTTAATCCCATAAGCTTCAGCCAGTTTCGTGAAGTCGGGGTTTGCCAAGGCCACCTGGGAATAGCGTTTTTCAAAGAAGAGTTCCTGCCATTGCCGGACCATGCCGAGGTACCCGTTGTTTAAAATGATAATTTTCACCGGCAGTTGGTAACTGGCAACGGTGGCCAGTTCCTGAATGTTCATTTGAATACTCCCGTCACCGGCCAGATCAATCACCAGACGGCCCGGATTGCCCACCTGGGCGCCGATCGCCGCCGGGAAACCAAACCCCATCGTCCCCAGTCCGCCGGAGGTGATCAGCGAGCGGGGGCGGGTAAACCGGTAGTACTGGGCGGTCCACATCTGGTGCTGCCCGACCTCGGTGCAGATGATCGCGTCCCCCTTCGTCAACGCACACAACTCCTCAATGACGGCCTGCGGCATAATCGTTCCTTCCTGCGGCTGATAGGTCAGCGGGTACTGCTTTTTCCACCGCTCAACCGTCTGGAGCCAACCTTCATAATTCCCCGGTACAAGTTGCGTCAGGAGGGCGGAGAGAATGTTTTTGATGTCGCCGACAATCGGGATGTCGACCCTGACGTTTTTCCCGATCTCCGCCGGATCAATATCCATATGGATGATCTGGGCATGCGGCGCAAAAGCGGTAATATCCCCGGTCACCCGGTCATCAAAACGGGCGCCGATCGCCAGTAAGAGATCACAGTCGGTTACGGCGTAATTTGCCGCGGCGGTCCCGTGCATCCCCAACATCCCTAAGAATAAAGGATGGTTACCGGGAAAAGCGGTTAACCCCATCAGGGTCGTGGTCACCGGGATCCGGGCTTTTTCCGCCAGTCTGATGAGTTCCTGCTCTGCCCCGGAGCTGATCACCCCGCCGCCGGCATAGATTAAGGGTTTAGTTGCCGCCGCCAGGGCTGCACTGGCCGCTTTGATCTGTTTGGCATTTCCTTCATAGTTTGGTTTATAACCAGGCAGGTTCACGGTCTTGGGGTAAGAATAATCAAGCGAGTCGACGCTGACGTCTTTCGGAAGGTCAATCAAGACCGGACCCGGCCGGCCGGTTGTCGCAATATGGAAGGCTTCTTTGATGATCCGCGGCAGATCGGAGGCTTTTTTCACAAGATAATTATGCTTGGTAATCGGCATCGTGATGCCGGTAATATCGGCTTCCTGGAAAGAATCTTTTCCCAACAAGGAGGTGGCGACTTGTCCGGTAAAGGCAATCACAGGGACGGAATCCATATAGGCGGTCGCCAGCCCGGTCACCAGATTGGTGGCGCCCGGCCCGGAAGTGGCAAGGCAGACTCCGGGTTTCCCGGTCGAACGGGCATAACCATCAGCGGCGTGGACAGCGCCTTGTTCATGCCGGGTCAGAATATGAGGAAAATCTTTCTGGTAAATCATATCATAAACCGGAATCACCGCTCCCCCCGGATAACCGAAGATCACGTCCACCCCTTCGCGGCGTAGACTTTCCAAGAGCGCTTCCGCGCCGATGATTTTCATCGGTTGGTCCCCTCCTTCACTTCTGATCTTCTCCGTTGGCCGGTAAACGATGCTTAAAAAAGGTTAAAAAAAATGGGCGACTTCAAAACCGTCAGCGGCGTCGATCTCAACGTCATCGACTTTTAAAAGCCTCCCGGGTATATTTGCTTCCTCGCCCACTCTCTGTAAATATAGGGCTTTGAGGAATATTTATACCAATATATCCACTTTTTAATCTTTTGTCAAGCGCATCAGCAAAGTTTACAAGAAAATCACAATCCCTTTACTGGCAGCGCACTTGATAAATATTCTCGATCGTTTCCCCCTGGTCCTCCCAGCTGAGGGCCAAGGTGTAGGTCCCCGCCAGCATTAATTCGACCGAAACTTCCTTCAGGACGATACTTTCCTGATCAGAAGTAGGGCGCACCGTCCATTGATCCTTCCAGACCAGCTGGCCACGTGGATCGGTTAGACGCGCTTTCACCGGGACCACCGGAAGATCAGTCCCGTGTTGGTCGTTGCTAAAACAGATCGGGCACTGCAGAATCGATCGGACCCGGTAACTTTCCTGCGGGAACAGGGCAAAGACATAGACAGGGCGGTAACAGAGGGCCACAAGGTTGAAACTTGCCTTCGGCGCGCCCTGCCAGTCGACAACCGACCAGGATAAGCCCGGTTGCAAGTCACGGAAGCAATAGAGGAGCATCCCGCCGGTTGGATTATATTTATGGAAACGTAAGCGGTCAATGTAGAAGCGGAGGGTCTCCCCTTGTTCCCCTTCACTGTGTGCTTTTAACTCACCGGCTGTTTTTGCCTGTTTCCACGCGGCCGGGATCGCTTCGGAAATGACAGGCGCCGGCTTAATGCCATCCGCTTCGGCCGGTGAAAAGCTTTTCCGCCCGAACCAGGAAACCAAGCGGATTAACCGTCTCCGGCCTCCCGTGCGGTAACGGTTGAACCTAAAAATTTCGGCCGGGAAGTCAAAATGGAAACCGGTATCAGCTGCGGACGCCATTCCCTGCCCGCCGGAGAGCGGGAACACCGGACGGCTTGGATCCAGTTCGCCTAAACGACTGGCCAGTTTTTTAAGCTGGGCGCCAAACGCCGGTTTCACCGGCGCCGGTCCCTCTTCATAGCCACTGTTGTTCGCAATCGTCCAGAGAGCAACAGAAGGATGGTTACCTAAAAAACGGTACATCTCTTCCAACTGTTGCAGGGCGCCGGTTAGGTGGGTCAAGGGACGGCTGGTGTTGAGGGGGAAATCCTGCCAGACAAGAATCCCGGCGGCGTCCATGGCCTGGTAAAACTCGGGTTTTTCGATATGCTTATAGCAACGGACGATATTCTGGTGGCTCGCTTTTAACAGTTTAATCTCGTTTTCATAGGTCTCGAGCCCGGCCTTACTCAGATAAAAAGCTGGCGGCAAGTAGTTTGAACCTTTCAGGAAAAGCCGCTCACCGTTTAAGTAAGGAATGAGGTTATTAACGGTAAAGACGCGAAAACCGGACACCGTTTCCACCTGGTCCCACCGTTCATCTCCGCTCACCAGGGTGAGGGTGGCCCGGTAAAGGTAAGGAGTGCCTAAATCCCAGGTTTGCCAGAGTTGAACCCCTTTCAGCTCAAACTGCTGTTGCACGGTATTTAGTCCGGGCTGCAACTCAAGTTGAAAGACGCGCTCAAAACCCAGCCCGGTGAAGTTTTCCGGGTCCAGTTTTAAGACAGCCGAGATGGTGGATGCCGCGGCTGCATAGACCTCCAGACTGAGGGTGATCAGCGCCCCCTCCCCGGTCAGCTGGTCGGTACGGAGATTCCAGCTCTCGACATAAGCCGGACCGCTACTCAAGATCCGGATTGGTTGCCAGAGCCCGCCCGGGTTATAATCCGGGGGGAAGACCTGGTCACTGGCGAAGATCCCGGTCAGGACCGGATCCGTTTTCCCTTCCGTTTGCCGGCCGGGTGATTCGACTTCCAGGATCAGTTGGTTCTCCGCTTTTAAATAGGGGGTAATATTAAATGAGGCCGGATAAAAATACCCTTCTCTCCCACCGATCGCATAGTTATTAAGGTAGGCCCGGTATTTGTAAAAAACCCCGCCGATCTCCAGGCGATAAATCCGATCGGCCTGCGGGGAAAAGGGAAAAGTCCGCCGGTAGACCATCTTCCCGGAATAATGGGCAAATGCCTCGTTTTCCTGCCAATGGGCAGGAAGTTCTTGTTTTACCCACCCTTCTTCAGGTACCGTTTCACTCAGCCATAAACCACTAAACTCCGCGACGGGATGTAATTCCCAAGTGCCGTTCAGGCTATATCTTTCCAGCAAAATGCTCCCCCCTTCTTGTTGCCACCGTTTTCAATCTACAATCCGCCTTTTTCTTCTGGCGGCGGATCATAATCTTTTTGCCACCATTTAGTTATTTGGGCACCCGATGGGGATTTCCTCCATTGATTTGATCTTTTTTCTCTACGGTATTCTATGTTGGCACTTGGGCGTTTATGGGGACTAATTTCGGCGATCTCTTATACCATGGAACAAGCCGGGGCGAGTTTGACCAACGCCACGACCTGGGCGGCGATCCCCTCCTGACGGCCGGTAAAACCAAGCCCCTCCGTCGTGGTTGCTTTGAGATTGACCGCTGTTAATGGCAAGCCAAGGCAGGCTGCCAAATTCTCCCGGATCATTTGCCGGTGAGGAGCAAGCCTTGGGTATTGGGCGATCACCGTCACGTCAACATTGAGCGGGCGGGCGCCCTTCCGGGCTAAGACAGCCAGCACTTTCTCCAGTAAAAGGCAGCTGTCGATGTTATGATAGGCGGGATCGGTATCCGGGAAATGCTCGCCGATGTCACCCTCCCCGACCGCTCCTAAGAGGGCATCCATTAAGGCATGAATGAGGACATCGGCGTCGGAATGGCCTTCCAGCCCCACCGCAGAAGGGATTTCGACCCCGCCCAGTACCAGACGGCGGCCTGGGACTAAGCGGTGGACATCCAATCCATATCCCACCCGCAACCCTTCAGAGGGAGGGGCTGACACCTCCCCTAAAAAAGCGGCGGCCACTTGAAGATCCGCCGGCGTCGTAATTTTTATGTTCCGTTCCGAACCGGGGACTAACTGAACAGGGTGGCCTGTTTTCTCCACTAAAAAGGCATCATCGGCCGCCCCGGTCAGCCCCTCTGCCCGTGCCCGGGTATAAGCTTCCCAGATCACCGGCCAGGTAAAAACCTGGGGGGTCTGAACAGCCCGGAGCTTGTTCCTTTCCGGTGTCGCGCGAATGACTCCCTCTCCGCCAACCTCCTTGATCGTATCTTTCACCGGAACCCCGGCCACCGCTGCTCCCGTCTGCCGGGCAGCCGCCACGACACGCTCCAGCAGATCCCGTTCGACCAAAGGCCGGGCGGCATCGTGGATCAGAAGCAACCGCCGCCCTTCCGGGACCCGCCAACCCGTCCACTCCCGGACGGCTAATAAAGCTGAGTAGACCGAGTCCTGTCTTTCCTCTCCGCCGGGGCAAAAATACACCTTCGTTTCCGGAAGTATCCCCTTTAATAACTGCCCATATCTCTCCCGCCCGGTCCCGGAAACGGCAAGAAAAAAGGCCTCAATTGCCGGAATGTCTAGTGCTTTTATTGTCCGGAGGAGAACCGGTTCCCCCGCTAAAGGGATGAGCAGTTTATCCCGCTCCTCGCCTTGCGCCTTCATCCGGTGACCGGAACCGGCCGTCGGGATGATGGCGACCATCTGCCAATCCAGCCTGTTTTCCATTTTCTTCACCGCCATTTACCCGTTAATCCTCTTCGTTAACATGTTTCGACCCCTTTTCTCCTCCGCTTTAGTCCTCTTTTTCCTTCCTAACAATCCAAAGAGTGCCGCCCCGGGCCCGGAGACTAAAAACCATTCCAAACCGTGGCAAGTAAAAAGGCGGGAGTAACTCCCGCCTCCTTTTAACCCGGAAACCCGGCGCTCCTCTTTTTAGGATAAGGAAGAAGCTTTCGGGACAAATGCCTCTTTTGGTTTCGCGAAGATCATACGCCCGGCGGCGGTCTGCAATACGCTTGTCACCGTCACCACGATCTCTTCGCCGATAAACTGGCGGCCGCCATCAACCACAATCATTGTTCCATCTTCCAAATAGGCAATGCCTTGTCCAAATTCCTTGCCGTCCTTAATCACCTGGACGGTAACCTCCTCACCCGGGAGGACAATCGGTTTAATCGCATTCGCGAGCTCATTAATGTTTAAAACCGGAACACCATAAAGCTCTGCAACCTTATTCAAGTTGTAGTCATTGGTAATGACTTTCGCATCCAATAACTTCGCCAAGCGGACGATCTTGATATCAACATCGGCCAGATCATCAAAATCTTGATCGTAAATGCGAATGGAAAGGGTCGAGTCTTTTTGCATTTTATTAAGAATATCAAGTCCCCGGCGCCCCCGGTTGCGCTTTAGCGAATCAGATGAATCGGCGATCCTCTGGAGTTCGGCAACGACAAACCCGGGAACAACTAAGATTCCCTCCAGGAACTCCGTCTGCGAGATGTCCAAAATCCGGCCATCGATTATACTACTCGTATCGAGTACTTTGTAGGATGACTTTCCTCCGCTACTCTTCCCTTTCGACCAGCTTTTTTCCGGATTTTTCGGTAGCGTGCTCCCTAAGTAATTCAGGATCTCTTCTTTTTTCCGGTGGCTGATTTGCGTCGTGATCCCGCAGATCGTCAGGATGATCATCAGGGCAAACAGGTTTCCCAGGGGACCCGGCAGACTATTAACCGGTAAAGTAAAAACAAATAATCCGGAAAGAATTAGTCCGGACAGCATCCCCAAACCGACCACGATCAACTCCGGGACGGATACCTTCTGGAAACTATCCTCGATTTTCTTCCATAAAAACCTTAAAAACCAATTCCCGATCCCATAACCGACCGCCGAACCCACTAACGCGCAGGCTGAGACAATCAGGATATGGAGGTACGGGAAAAAGGAAAAGAGTAAATAATAACAGGTAAAACCGGCTGATAAGCCAAAGAGAATTGTTAAAATCTTCATCAGCATCTGAAGACACCTCCTTTCTCCTTAATTTATCCAAAATAATAAATAATATCCCTCGCTGCAAAAAATAAGTTTAAACAGTTTCCTCCGCCCGCTTTCGCACCAGTTCAACGGAGAAATCTCCCCTTTGTAAAAAAACGCCAGCAACCCTGGCGCTAATTGAGGCATCCCTCAATCATCATTTCGACCTGTTCTTCATCCATGTTTTGGGCGAGGGCTAATTCACTGAGAAGAATCTGTTTGGCGTTTTCGAGCATTTTTCTTTCCCCGGTCGAAAGTCCTTTTTCTTTATCCCGCATTGTCAGGCCACTGACAACTTCGGCCACGTCGTAAATGCTGCCGGTTTTTATCTTTTCCAGGTTTGTCCGGTACCGACGGTTCCAGTTCGCCGACATCTCCTGGCCTTTATTGCGTAAAACTTCAAGCACTTTGGCAACTTCCTCGCGGCTAATAACCTCCCGTAACCCGACAAGATCCTTGTTGCAAACAGGAATCATCACTTTCATCTCGCCGCTGGTGAGTTTGATTATATAATAATCTTCAGGAACCCCCGATAGATTTTTCTGTTCAATCCCCTCAATCACCCCGGCTCCGTGCATTGGATATACGATCCTGTCGCCAACATTAAACATGAGTTTACCCCCAAAATAATTGATCTAACATAGATTATTATAACACGAGAGCGGAGGTTATGTCAAATTATACAAATTATAAATTTTAGCAGATCGAAACACCAAAGTCAAGGTTTTTTTGCATTAAGCTTAAAAAGATTAGGACAAGTAGGTTTTCCATTAATTAACAACATTTCTCTTTCCCATCCACTTCTTTTACAAGACGGAAAGCTAAAAGTGCAGGAAGACCGGACCGTTAAACATGGCGGTCAAATAAGACCTGTTCGCGGAGGCGGCGCAAGCCTT
Organism: Bacillota bacterium; assembly: GCA_029782135.1. Lineage (GTDB taxonomy): Bacteria > Bacillota > UBA4882 > UBA10575 > UBA10575 > JAAYGU01. The sequence continues at coordinate 30,258 of JAKOVI010000135.1, read as the reverse complement.
CTTTAATCGACTTGGCTCTGACTTCGCCAATCCCTTCGACCTCATCTAATTCTTCCAAGGAAGCCCCGACAATATTCTGCAGGTCGTTAAAACGGCGTACTAAGTTTTCAATGACCGGTAAGGGAAGCTTCGGTATTTTTTTGAGGATCCGGAAGCCCCGCGGGGTCACCGGAGTATCCAACGATTGGTTGGAATAGCCCAGCTCTTTCGCTACTGCTCCCAGATCAAGCAGTTCTTCATAAGTCCATTCGGCGAGGGTTTCCACTACCTTCTCCCCCTGACTTTCGTCGACCAGGTAATCCCGCAGGACAAACATGCCTTCAGCCTCCAGATCAAACATCAACTCTTCCAACTGCATGTTTACCAAACGGCCTTCCGTCCCCAACTCATAGATGTAAAGCTCGATCTCCTTGGCGATCCGGGAGACCATAGCCGTGCGTTGGACGACAGTGCAGACATCGGTCAGGGTCACCAAATCTTCGAATTCCAACGCGCTTAAATTGACCAGCGCTTGGTCGAGGACGCTTTTGTATTTTTCCAGCGTTTGCAGGGCTTGATTCGCTTTGACCAAAATGGTGCCGACATCGCGCAAAACATGGCGTTCATTCCCTTTGAAGAGAGTGATCAGGTTACGCCGCTGTGAGATGGCAATGACCAGTTCCCCGGTCTGCACCGCCACCCGTTCGGCTGTCCGGTGGCGTGAACCGGTCTCTCTGGTTGGAATGATCGAATCGGGCGTTAAATGCGTATTGGCCAACAGTATTTTCTTGGCATCACTGCTTAAGATAATTGCCCCGTCCATCTTGGCCAGTTCGTAAAGGCTGGCCGGAGTGAGGTCCGCATTAATATGGTAACCACCATCCACCACCTTCATTACCTTTTCCGTGTCCCCGATCACAATCAATGCTCCGGTCCGGGCCCGCAGGATATTTTCGAGCCCCTCGTAAAGAGCGGTTCCGGGCGCCACCATCTGCAAAACTTTGATCATTCCGGATTCATCCCCAGCCAAGCTCACTCCCCCTCCTTTTTCTTCAGAACGGCCAATAGTTCCTGGATATTACCTACCCCTTGAACCTTGAGTGTTTTGTCCCCCACAAGCTCACGGCTTAAGCCTTGCGGGATCACGAGGTGCCGGAAACCGTGATTCCGTGCTTCTTCCAAACGCCTTTGTCCGCCACCGACACGCCGTACTTCACCGGTAAGCCCGATTTCGCCGAACGCGGCTAAATCCGGAGGCAACGGCCAATCGTAAAAACTGGAAACGACCGCCAGGGCGATCGCCAGGTCGCAGGCCGGTTCATCGGTTCTGACCCCGCCGATCACCGAAACATAAACTTCACGGCTGGAAAGGGGCAATCCCCCCCGGCGTTCCAAAACGGCCAGCACCATCGCCACCCTTTGGTGATCCAATCCGGAGACAAGACGGCGCGGGTTACCAGGGTTTCCAATTGTAACTAAAGCTTGAATCTCAACCAATAAGGGTAAACTGCCTTCGATAATCGGAACAACCACCGTCCCGCTTTGGCCGGGACGCCGTTCCGCGAGGAGAAAAGCCGAAGGATTTTGCACCGGGGTCAACCCTTTTTCCCCCAGGTTAAGCAGGACGATCTCCTGGGTGGAACCAAAACGGTTTTTCGCGACCCGTAAGACCCGGTAAGCAAAACGCCGGTCGCCCTCGAAAGAGAGGACGACATCGACCATATGCTCAATCAGTTTGGGACCGGCCAGTAATCCGCTTTTGGTAATATGTCCCACCAAAAAGCAGATCATACCCCTCCCCTTAACGAAGCCGAGCAAGGCTTGGACCACTTCGCGCACCTGGGCCGGGCTGCCCGGAAAACCGGTGGTGTCGGCGCCCTTCACCGTTTGCACCGAATCAATGATCAGCGCCACCGGATTAAGCCTTTCCGCCTCGGCAATAATATTCTCCACCTCCTCTTCCGCATAAAGGAAGAGTTGAGGGGCGTTTAAGCCCAGCCGACGGGCGCGCATTTTGACTTGCGTCAGTGATTCTTCGGCACTGACATAGAGAACCTTTCCGTACCTGACCGCCAGCTGGTCGGCCATTTGCAGTAAAAACGTTGATTTCCCGGCGCCGGGTTCCCCGCCGAGCAAGATCAGTGAACCGGGGACCAAACCCCCGCCGAACAAGCGGTTCACTTCGGGCCAGTCAGTCTCCAGGCGTTGCTCGTCGGTGGCCTCGCTATCTTCCAGGTTCAGCGGAACGGCCGTCCCGGCCTGGTTGACCCGTCCCGTAGCCGCGGGTTGCTCTTTGGCGACCTGACGAAAGGTATTCCACATCGAGCAAGACGGACAGCGCCCTAACCATTTGGGTGATTCATAGGCACAGTTTTCGCAGGCAAAAAAGAGTTTCTTGCTCATGACAGACCTTCTTGTCAGAGTTTTCGCCCGAATTCCGGCGTTAATCTCAAATATTCTTAACTTTACCAAAAAATCCTTCCTGTCAGGAAGGATTTTTTGCCGTTTTACGCTGAGTTAACTTATGCTTTGGCGTTGGATTTGTCTTCGGCTTTGATGAATTTGAGTTCGTCGTTTTCCAGATCGACAATCACCCGGTCGCCTTCTTTATATTTGCCCCGGAGGATCTCCTCCGCCATCGGGTTCTCCACCAACCGTTGGATCGCCCGGCGGAGCGGCCGCGCGCCGAACAACGGATCATATCCCTCTTTGTAGATCTTTTCTTTGGCGGCCGGCGTGATCTCAAGCTTCAACCCTTGTTCTGTCAGTTGGCTGCGGAGATTCTTCAACATCAGTTCAATTATCTCTTGCAGATCCTCTTTGGACAAGGGGTGGAAGACGATGATCTCATCGACCCGGTTCAGGAATTCCGGACGGAAGGTCCGTTTTAACTCATCCAGCACCCGTTCCTTCATCTGCTCGTAGTTGACGCCCCCGTCCTCTTCATCCTCCCTGACCTTAAAGCCGATTGTGCCAGAACGCTCGATCAAGTTGGCCCCGACGTTCGACGTCATAATGATCACGGTATTTTTAAAGTCAACCGTCCGGCCCTGGGCGTCGGTTAACCGGCCATCATCGAGGATTTGCAGGAGGATGTTGAAGACTTCCGGATGAGCCTTTTCCACCTCGTCCAGGAGGATGACGCTATAGGGCTTCCGCCGGATCTTCTCGGTCAGTTGGCCTCCTTCCTCATAACCGACATAGCCGGGAGGCGCGCCGACAAGGCGGGAGACCGTGTGCCGCTCCATGTATTCCGACATATCTATGCGGACCATCGCATTCTCGTCACCGAAGAGCGCTTCGGCCAAGGCGCGCGCCAGTTCCGTCTTGCCGACGCCGGTCGGACCAAGGAAGATAAAGGAGCCCATCGGCCGTTTTGGGTCTTTTAAGCCGGCCCGGGTCCGCCGTACGGCTTGGGCAACGGCATCGATCGCTTCGTTTTGCCCGATGACCCGCCGGTGCAGGATCTCCTCCAGATGCAAGAGGCGTTCGCTCTCCCCTTCCTGCAGTTTGGTGACAGGAATCCCGGTCCAATTGGCGACCACGGCGGCCACATCTTCGGCGGTCACGGTTGGCTCCAAGCGGCCCTGCTCTTTATGCCAATTGTTCTTTTCGTCTTCCAGTTGCGCGCGGAGTTTTTGTTCTTCATCACGAAGGTTGGCCGCTTTCTCAAACTCTTCATTGCCAATCGCCGCTTCTTTCTCTTTTTGTACCTGGAGGATTTTATCCTCCAGATCCTTGAGGTTGGGCGGCGTTATCGTGGTCTTCAGCCGGACTTTCGAGGAGGCTTCGTCCATCACATCGATCGCTTTATCCGGTAAATAGCGGTCGGAGATATAGCGGTCGGAGAGCTCAACCGCGGCCTGGATCGCCTCATCAGTAATTTTTACACGGTGATGGGCTTCATAGCGGTCCCTTAAGCCCAGGAGAATCTGGACCGATTCCTCGCGGGTCGGTTCCCCGACCAGGATCGGTTGGAACCGCCGCTCCAAGGCGGCATCCTTTTCGACATGTTTCCGGTACTCATCGAGGGTGGTCGCACCGACGCATTGCAGTTCACCGCGGGCCAAGGCCGGTTTCAGAATATTGGCGGCGTCAATCGCGCCTTCCGCTGCTCCGGCGCCAATTAAGGTGTGCAGTTCATCAATGAATAGAATCACGTCGCCGGCCTGCCGGATCTCCTCCAAGACTTTCTTGATCCGTTCCTCAAACTCCCCTCTGTATTTGGAACCGGCCACCATCGAACCTAGGTCGAGGGTGATCACCCGTTTGTTTTTGAGGATCTCGGGGACATCGCCGGCCACAATCTTTTGGGCCAGTCCTTCAACGATCGCCGTTTTCCCGACACCCGGTTCGCCGATCAAGACGGGATTATTCTTGGTCCGGCGGGAGAGAACCTGAATTACCCGTTCAATCTCCTTCTCCCGGCCGATTACCGGATCAAGCTTTCCAATCTTGGCAAATTCGTTGAGATCCCGTCCAAACTGGTTTAAGGTTTGGGTTTTCGCAGACCCCCCCATCATCGGTCCGCCATAACCGACATTGACATTTCCACCAAGGAGTTTAAAGACTTGTTTACGGGCACTCTCCAGGTCAATCCCCAGGTTCTTCAGGACCTGCGCCGCCACCCCTTCGCCTTCCCGGATCAGGCCAAGGAGAAGATGTTCCGTCCCCACATAATTGTGGCCTAATTGCCGGGCCTCATCGAGCGCCAGTTCAATGACGCGTTTCGCCCGGGGGGTAAAGGGAACCTCGCCCAAGACGATCTGCTCCCCAACGCCGATGATCTTCTCGACTTCCATCCGGACCTTTCCGAGGTCAACATCTAATGATTCCAAGGCTTTTGCGGCCACACCCCGGCCTTCCTTAATTAAACCAAGTAACAGATGCTCGGTTCCTACGACATTATGGCGCAGGCGTGCTGCTTCTTTCTGTGCATGAAGCACTACCCGCCGTGCACGCTCCGTAAACATCTCAAACATCATGATCACCTCTGCTTCTTCAATAATATTATTTCCTGTTCATTCCTAAATGTTCCCTGACCATCGCCGCGCGGTAATGATCCCGTTCCCCCGGCGTAAGCTCCCGCCCGATTAACTTCTGGAGGATGGCCGGGCGGATCAGGAAGAAGAGTTCTTTCACTACCTGCCCATCGGCTTTGGGAATCAGGTTCAACGCCGCTCCCATCAGGACATCGCTGAGGAGTTTTATCGTCTCCTCGGACGAGATTAAACGGGAGTGGGTCAAAAGCCCATAGGCCCTGTTCACCCGGTCTTCCAACTGCAGGCGGGAATCATTGGCCAGCAAGGCCTCGCGGGCCGCACGTTCCTGATCGATCACCTGTTTTGTTACCGAAACGATCTTTCCGACAATCTCTTCTTCACTTAACCCGAGGGTTACTTGATTGGAGATTTGATACAAATCTCCGGCCGAGTCGGTCCCCTCGCCATAGGCGCCCCGGACATTCAGTCCGATACTGGGCAGGACCGCTAAAACTTTTTTGACCTGACCAACCATCTTCAACGCCGGAAGATGAACCAACACCGAAGCCCGGAGCCCGGTTCCCACATTCGTGGGGCAAGTCGTCAGGTAACCTCGTTCTTCATCAAAGGCGAAATCGAGTTTTGCTTCAAGGAGCCGGTCAATCTGCTCCGCACTCTCCCAGGCTTTATTCAGCTGTAAGCCGGGGTAAATACCCTGGATGCGTAAATGATCCTCCTCATTCAACATGATGGAGACAGTCTCATCCTGATTCAACACGACCCCGCGGTGGGCCGGATTTTTCAGTAAATCCAGACTGACCAGATATTTTTCGACCAACACCATCCGGTCGTGCTGGGTCATCTCATCCAGGCGGTGGAGCGTATAATTCTTAAAGTGGCCGGCGGATTTTAAAGCGGCACCAACCTGGTCAATGACCTCTTCCAACTGGATCTCCCCCGCATGATAGGGGAAAGAGAGATGATTTAAGTTCCTGGCCAGCCTTACCCGGCTGCTAAAGACAATATCACCGTCGGGGGCCGGCTCTTTTAACCATCCGGGCAGTAACCGTTTAATCTGTGCATCGAGGCTCATCCATCCGCACCTCCTAATTCAACTCCGCTTCCTTGGCTTTAATTTGATCACGAAGTTGAGCGGCTTCTTCGTAAGCTTCCCGTTTAATGGCATCCTTCAGCCGGCGGCGCAGCGTTTCGAGTTCTTTGCGCGCCCGGATCCGGCCACCGATATTGTGGGGAGCTTTCCCGGTATGACTGATACTCCCATGAATTCTACGGAGCAAGGGATTCAGGTATTCGGCAAATGCTTGGTAACAATCGGCGCAACCCATCAGTCCGATTTTTCTAAAGTCAGTAAAAGTCAGTCCACAAGTAGGACATTTTTCAAGTTCCTGGGCCGACCGTTCGGTGAAGGCTTCACTTTTTACCCCGAATTCGTTTTCCAGCAGCCCTGCCAAGAGGTGTTGGAAGGAAAAATTCGGTTCAAAAAGAAATCCCAGTTCCTGCCCGGTTTCGCCGGCGCAGATCTCGCAAAGATGCGATTCGGTTTTATGGTTATTCACAATTTTCGTTACATGCACCGTCGCCTGGCGTTTTTTACAACGTTCACACCACATTCTTCCTCACTCCTTTGAGCGGTAAGGTAAAATATTGATGATGAAATTCTTTCCGGCGCTTAACCCCCGCGACCGCATAAGAAGATTAAGACCATCCGCAGATACGAGGCGCGGAGCCGGTCTTTTACTTCTTCTGTCCCCTCAAAGTTTTCGAGTTCCTGTTGGATAAGTTGTTTCAGCAAAATCGCTTCTTTCAACTCTAAAATCGACTCTTGCACCAACCGTTCCAGTAAAATCGACATTCCTTCGTTACTGATCGCCTCACCGATCATCTCGAGCAGGGCCTCAAGGGTGCTCGGAGCCGGAACCCAATTTACCCGGGTGATTCTGATAAAACCACCGCCGCCGCGGCGGCTGTCAATCAGGTAGCCATGCTCCATCGTAAAACGGGTTTCGAGCACATAATTGATCTGCGACGGGGCACAGCGAAACATCTGGGCGAGTTGCCGCCGCTGCACCTCAATCGATCCGGTTTTCGTCAATAAATCCCTTAAATACTGTTCAATCAGGTCGGAAAGTGAACCCATCAGCAATCACCTCTTTCCTGACCTTTCCTGACCTTCGTCTTTATTGTAAACCATCATCCCCCGGCAAGCAAGACCATTTTTCTCCATTTATTGGTCAAATTTGGTCAAATCAGGTCAAAAAAAAAGAAGAGCAGCCAAAATTAGCGCAATTCTTTCTCTTTACTTCAAATAAGGCAAAGGGTTGACCGGCCGGCCTCCAATTAACAGTTCAAAATGGAGATGATTGCCGGTCGCATTCCCGGTCCGTCCGATTTTGGCAATCGGTGTTCCCCTTTCGACCAGATCACCGGTCCGGACCAGGTTTTCCGAATTATGGGCATATTTTGTTTGAAAGTCGCCATGGTCAAGGATGACAATCAGACCGTATCCGGATTTCCATCCGGCAAAGGCTACTCTTCCGGCGGCAGCTGCCCGGATCGGTGTACCGGCCACCGCCGCCAAGTCAACCCCCCGGTGCATACTTCCTCCCCGCATGCCATAACCGGAGGTCAGGCGGGCGCCGCTCACCGGGGCTAAGAGCGTGATTTCCCACAGGCCGGGCGCAGAAACCGGCTGGGTAGGACTCCGCCCGCGGTTGGATGCGCCTGCTTTTCGCACCTGTATGTACTCACCCGATTTGATCACTTCAGGATTCAAGCCCGGATTGAGGCGGACCAGTTCATCCAGGCTTAACCCATAACGCTGGGCAATCGACCAACACGTATCCCCCCACTTGATTCGATATCTCCCCTCCGGCAGCGGCTCGCCCGTAACCGGATGGACAGTCTTGTGGGATGCTGCCCCGCTGTTTTCCTCCTGCTGGGATCTCGTCCTGACTTCCAACATGACGGTTTTAAGGACCGGCACCATCTGACGAAGCGTAGCCGGGGAGATGGCACCGGCGGTATTTGCCGGGATACCAACGGCCTTTCCGGAACCCCAAAAAACGGAGAGCAGGAAGAGAGAACCGATCACGATCCGCTCCCAACATAGCGATTGGTCACTGTCCATCGATCGTCTTACCTCCACACGCAGGCAGGTTTATCTGTTTTTACATTCATCTGTTCTGTAATAGATGGCTTCCGGTATCTTTTCCGAAAATAACATTTTTATTCATTCCCTGCACAAATCTATGACTTTCATAATTTATGCGGCCGGCGGCCCGAAAATGTAACGAACCGCTCGAGCTAAAAGACATTTTGCAGTAGCAATTTCTGCCATTGGCAATAAAAAGTTACGAAAAAGCGATTGACGAACAGTCAATCGCGTAAAATCATCCTTCTTCCTGATCTTTTCCCTGCAAGCCCAGAGGCATATTTGAACAAATACAACCTACTCTTTCAACCTTTTGCTGAGCACATTTTCAGCGAACGAGGAGTTTAAAATGAGGGACTGGAGCTCTTTGTTGCTTTGGGTGTGGCTTAGACGGTCGAGGAGCAGTTCCATGGTCTCAACCGGCCCTAATGAGCTGAGGAGTTTCCGCAGGACCCAGGTCATCTCCAGTTCTTTCGGCTCCAGCAAGAGCTCTTCTTTCCGGGTTCCCGAGCGGACAATGTCGATTGCCGGGAAGATGCGCCGGTCCGCCAGTTTCCGGTCGAGATGCAGCTCCATATTACCGGTCCCTTTAAATTCCTCAAAAATCACTTCATCCATCCGGCTCCCGGTCTCCACCAAGGCGGTAGCCATAATCGTTAAACTGCCGCCTTCCTCGATTTTGCGGGCAGCGCCGAAAAAGCGTTTCGGCTTATGCAAAGCACCCGGATCAACCCCGCCCGACAGGGTTCGCCCGCTGGGCGGTTCCACCAGGTTGTAAGCTCTGGCCAAGCGGGTGATGGAATCGAGGAGAATGACGACATCCTTTTTTAATTCGACCATTCTTTTCGCCCGTTCAAGGACGAGTTCCGCTACACGCACGTGATTTTCCGCCGGTTGATCAAAAGTCGAACTGACCACCTCGCCCTGGACAGAGCGTTCCATATCGGTCACTTCTTCCGGGCGTTCGTCAATCAAGAGGACGATCAGGTGAATATCCGGATGATTGGTACTTAAACTGTTAGCGATGTTCTTCAGCAGCGTAGTTTTCCCGGCCTTCGGCGGAGCGACGATCATGCCCCGCTGTCCTTTGCCGATCGGGGCGATAATATCCACCAAGCGCATGGAGAGTTCTTTGGGGGTAGTTTCCAAATGAAGCCGGTCTTGCGGATAGGTAGGGGTCAGGTCCTCAAAGTAGACCCGTTCCTGAAATGCTTCCGGATCAAGATGGTTGACTGCTTGGATCTTCAAGAGGGAGAAATACCGCTCATTCTCCTTTGGCGGCCGCACCTGGCCGGCCACCAAGTCGCCGGTTTGGAGATGGAAACGCCGGATCTGAGAGTTTGAAACGTATATATCCTCCGGACCGGGAGCATAATTCCCGACGCGTAAAAAGCCAAAACCTTCAGGGAGAAGCTCAAAAACGCCCTGGGTAAAGATGCGCCCTTCCTGAGTGGCTAATCTTTTTAAGAGTTCATAAATGATCTCCCGTTTCCGGTAGCGCGAATAATTCTCGACACCTAACTCCCGGGCCATTGCCTGCAGTTCGGCCAGGGTTTTCGCCTCCAGTTCAACTAACTGCATACACTCACCCCAATTATGATTATTTCGATCACACCGTTATCTAATTCACTTTAATCTTTCGCCGTCACTAAGTTGATAAACGCTTCCGCCTTCAACATCTTTTCTTTCAGCTGATGTAAGAGAACCTCTTTTTCCTGGGGTTTCAGGGCCAGCCACTCCCAAACGGTGTTTTGAAACTCAAGACTCGAATGGTAACCTTCTAAAAACCCGATCCCTGCTTCCTGGCAGAGATGATCGGCGACAAAGACCAGGGATGACGTTGCCCAGTGGTTACGTTTTTGGGACGGCCGGTGGTGAAAGCGGAGAACTTCAACAAGCAGGGGAGGGAAATTCCACTTCTCCGCCAGCATCTGCCCGACCAACGTATGGTTGAACCCAAGCACTCGTTCTTCCGCTTGGATCAGGGGAAGCTCGCTCTTGGTAAGATTAATTATCTCGTCAAATTCGGTGGTTAAGCACTGGTCGAGGATGACCACGCCGATATCATGGAGCAAACCGGCGATAAAAGCTTCATCTTCTAAGGGCAGGGTAGCGCGGTGCGCGAGCAATTGCGCCCCCACCGCCACGCCGACCGAGTGTTCCCAGAGGGCGGTCCGGTCAAATATCTTCCCTTTTTCCCGTACCCGGAAGAGTTCGGCAATGGAGACACTTAACACCAGGTCCTTGATTGCTTTATAACCTAAGATCACAATCCCCTGCCCAACAGTGGTAATCCGCCGGGGAAAACCATAATAAGCGGAGTTGACAATCTTTAAAACGCGTGCCGCTAAAGCTTGGTCATGTTTGATTACTTTCTCAAGATCGGAAGCTGAGGTATTGGGGTTGTTAAGGAGGATGAGGAGCCGATTGGCAATCATCGGTAAGGTGGGGATTTCACGAATCCTTCTTTCCACTAAATCAATGAGCCTCATTACTTTCAATCCTTATTGATTTTTCAATTCCGATGCTTTCTCTTGCAGCAGCATACTAAGGCGTTTAGGAATCGCGGTTAGCGGTAACTGAAGGCTAGCAGCCCCAATTTCAACCGCCGCGCGGGGCATCCCGTAAATAACACAGGTCTCTGGAGACTCGGCAATTGTGATACTTCCCGCCTTGCGCATCATTTTTAAACCATATGCGCCATCCGCACCCATTCCGGTAAGAAGCACCCCGATACTTTGTGCACCGAAATTTTCGGCAACCGAGTTAAAGAGATAGTCGGCAGAAGGTCGATAGAGAGCCGTACTTTCGGCCAGTTTAATGAGATATTTTTCCCCCTTCCGGATGACACCGGTTTGTAGGCCGGAAGGAGCAATTAAAACCTTGCCGGGCAGTACTTCCTCCCCGTCTTCCGCCACTTTCACTTTAAGGAGACTGATCGAATCCAGGCGGGAGGCAAAACTATAGACGAACTCCTTCGGCAGATGCTGGGCAATGATGATTCCCCACGGAAAATCTTTTGGAAGATTAGCAATCAGGAAACTTAAAGCCCGCGGCCCTCCGGTCGAAGCACCGATGGCAACTACTCCCTTTTTAATTTCTGGATGAAAGGGAATACTCTCAACAGCGGCCGGAGAAGGAAGATTCTTAATCTGCTCCGGACTGACCGAAGCCGCAGCTTTGACTTTCAGGATCAACTCTTCTTGAATCGACCAGATTTCTTTGGAAGGTTTGGCGTCCGGCTTCGTAATAAAGTCAACCGCCCCTAATTGCAGGGCATGAAACGTCTGCTCTCCCCCTTTAACCGCCAGCGAACTGACAACCACGACCGGCAAAGGATTGACCCTCATCAACTCCGCTAAAAATTGCAGCCCGTCCATCTCCGGCATTTCCAGATCCAGCGTAATCACTTGCGGGTTATATACCTGTATTTTCTTTAACGCATCCCGTCCATTGACCGCGACCCCAACCACCTCGATCTCAGGATCGGTGGTTAGCATTTGCTTGATCATTTGGCGCATAAATGCAGAATCATCAACAATCAGTACTGTGATGGACAAACGAGCTCCGTCCTTTCTATCCTTAACGCCAACTTCTTTTGTTTTTTTTACTTTCTTATTCGCGCTCTTCCTTCTTTATCCTGCCGCTCCTTAGCGATCGTAATATATTTTCCGCACCTGCCCCTCACACCCGAGGAGGAGAAAACAGACCATTCCCTTGGTTAGCCGGGTAAGTTCTTCCCTTAAGGCCGGGACTACCGTCAAACGATAGACTTCGTTACTTTCGACCGCTTGCACGCATAAAGTGTGCCGCTTTGAATCAACAGCCATAATGGTGGCCAGGCCGCCAATATACCAGCCGTCAATCAGCCGTGGCGTTTGGTTCTGATCCAGGTATAACCGGACCGCAAAGAAAGAATCGATCCAGACCGGCCCCAAGGCGGAGAGCGAACCCGGCCGCCCGTTGATAAAAACCACGCAGGAGGTTGGAATCCGGTAAGTAGCATGCAAACCGGAACCGGTTACAAGCTGCAAACGATCGCCGTCAACGGCGGTCACTTCTCCTTCGGCCAGGATAAGGGAACCATATAGGGCTTCCTGGCCGGCAAGCGCGTTCCGCACCGCTTGCCGGTCGGGAAGGAAGAGGCCGCTGCCGGTCGCCAGAGCTGTCTTCTCCCCAACCAGCAGTATTATTAAGATCATGCTCAATCCTAGACATGTCAGTTTCTTCATCAGGTATCACCCCTTACTCCCATTCTCGGCCGGAAATAAGGGAGTTATACCTGTCACGCCATAAAAAACACTAAAAAACCTCACCGATACTAAAATGCCATTTCGGATTCTCCCCGGGCGTGTTCAACGGAACAGCGTAGTCGAGACCAAGATTTAGGCCATAAAGGAATATTTTGAAGCCTACCCCTATGCCGGCGGAAGGTGAAGCCGTGAGCAGGTTCTCTCCTTTCCAGACCATCCCGGCATCGGCAAACGCCAGCAACGAAAAGGCTGTCCTCCTGATCTCCCGGTAACTGGAGGGCCAGGCCAGTAACCTTAATTCCAAATTGCCAAGGACAAAACCGTCGCCACAGAAACGGTATTCGTGATACCCCCGCATCACCGTGTCGGCCAGCGTTCCCAGGAGGCCGACGTTGGCGAGGCTCCCAAGGCTGCTCATACTAACTTGTTGGATGCCACCCAGCGCGAAGCCGCGGTGGACCGGGTAATCACCCCAAATCTTCCCGGCGCGCATCCCCAGGATCAAAGAGAAACGCCCAAGGGGCCAGTAGCGCCGGTGGTCCAGTTCGGCTTTCAGATACTGATAATCGGTGCCGAGAAGGGGATAAGCCGCCCCCAGACTGAAGTACCCACGCCGCCCGGATTGGGCAAAAAAGTTGAAATTATCCCGTGTAACGCTGGCCTCAAACCCTAAGATGGAAGCACTGTCCACCGGATATGGAGCCAAGGAAAGCGGGGTAAATTCTTCATACTGGAGGCGCAGATCCAACCGTTGTTCATTTGTAAAGTGCCTGCTGGCCAGGAGACTTACCCCTTGCTGCAACTCCCAAAAGCCGGTGCTCCAGAGCGGGCCGGTATAGACCGGCATATGGTAGAGGTTCAGCCCGTAGGACCAATAAGGAGCATGCAAGGTGTAACCAAGACAAAAGTTTAAAAGATCTCTTTCCATGCCCACAAAGACAAACTGAAGTTCCTGGTCGCGTAGGACACTGCTCATCTTCGCATAGGTTGCAACATAAAACGAACCGTCATAGGTAATCACCGGAATAATATACTCCAACTCCAGTTGGGACCGGTAATCTTCATAGGGAGACTGCGGCTGGGCCAGGACGGTACCGGCCGTCAGCAAGTAAAGAAGCAAGAAGCAAGCAAAAAAGCGCAAAAACTTAACCGTCACCATTCTTCCCCCTTTCCGCGCCGGGTGTCTTTGTAGAATAGATCTCCGTCCGGCCTTTGTTATAAAGCACGACGAAAAATTCTCCCGTGGTTTGGGGGAGGATTTCAAGGGCCGTCTCCTGGAAGTCCCAGACCGGAGTGCTCTGCCCCGTGGCTGGATCAACCTCGGCCGGCCGGTAATAACCACGGTCCCCGGTCAGGCAATATAACTTACCTTCCTTGTTCCAGACTGGTTTCCGGTGATGAAAGCTCTGCCGGGTCAGAAGACGGACCTCCCCCCCTTCCCACAAATAAAGCTGATCGTAACCGTACAGCGGCGAAACGAAAACCAGTCCCCGGCCGTCCGGGGTCCAAGCCGGAGAAGTCTCATCTTCAAGGGAGCCGGCAACCCGTTTCCGCACCCGGCCATCCAGACCAACCAGATAAAGATCGGCGTCCCCTTTTTCATTGGCGACCACGGCAAGCTCGTCCCCCCGTGGAGACCAGGCAACTTCAATCGGATTTTTCACTTCCGTGTGGAACGGCGCCACCTCTCCGGTGCGCAGGGATAACAGGTAGAGTTTCCGTTCCCCCTCCTGGTCGGAGAGGAAAACAAGACGCTCGCCGTCCGGGGAAAGGTCATAAGCGATTACCGTCTGCTCGGTTAAAGAGCGGACTTGATCCTTTTCGGCCACGCAGAGATCATAATAGCGCCCATAATGGTTGGAAAGGAAGAAGATCCGCCCGTCCGCCGCCGTTTTGACCATTTCCTGGTCCCGGTATTCCGCCAGCAAGGGGGTTGACCGTTCGCTGTACGCAGGCAAATCCGCTCCTGCTTGGTAGATGGTCTTTAACTCCTCCCGCCAGTCCCGCCATAATTCTTCAAGATCGCGCCCGTACAGACGGGTAAAAGTCCGGTTGGTATACCCCTCCCGGACGACCGCCCTCACCATCTGCGCCAGCTTCTCCCGGCCGTACTTGTTGGCGAGGTATTCAACGAGCGACCAGGCTTCCGCATAATGAAGATTCCCGCGCACCTGGGAGATCTGTTCCAAGGAATCGACCGCATCACGGAGGACCACATCCCTGAGCGCAACTTCCCGCCGGGCAAACCGGGTCTCGGGCGGCATGTAATACTCGGCCAGCCCTTCGGCAATCCAGCCCGGTACGCCTTGGGTAAGGCTGGAGAGCAGATCGTCTTTAAACGGCCCGATCGTCAGGAGGTGGGTGATCTCATGGGTTAAGACCCCCCGTAAATCACGGAGGGTAGGTTGCCCAATGATCACAAGGCGGTTTACCAAGATATGGGCGACCCCTTCGGAGGTATCATCCAAACTGAGGCCGCTCGCTTGCGAGTTTTGGTACTCTTTACGGGAGGCAAACAAGATCACCCGGATTTTGCGGTAAGGCGTCAGAACGTAAAAGTCTTTGAAATCCGGAAAGACACGGTCATAGGCTTCCTCCTCGAGAATGTCGCGGCAACGTTCCGCCAGTTCTTCAAGCCCCTGATAAAAAAAGATCTGGAAATGGGGGGTATTTAAGATTTTCCACTGTAGGGGCCGGGGGGGCGCTTTCACCTGCCCAAACCGGTATTCAGCCCCGGTATTGCTCAATTCCACCGCGGACTGGGAGGGAAGGGAGAGCACTAAGAAAAAGAAGCCGATAACTAATCCAAAAAGAAAAAGACGGGTTTTTCGCATAGCGATCCCTCGTTTGCTTGTAATTTAAAGCATTTTCCTGGGTTAACAAATCTTTATAAATCTTTCCATAAGCAAACAGTGTTTCCTGCCGGAATTTTGAGTAAAAAAAAAGAGGTTGTTACCCCTATTTGAAGAGCTTGCCGAGAATCCCCTTGTTCTTCTCGGCTAAGGTTTCTCCGCTGTAGACCAGGGAGTCGATCTGGCCGGTCAAGGATACTTTTCCCTGTTCCAAATTCAACTGGGTGAGGTGAAGATCCTCACCCTTAATCACCAGCACTCCCTGGTTGGTTTCGAGAACAAGCTCATCCCGGTCATAGCGGCCAACATTTGTAACCCCGTCGAGGGTTAACCGCTCCCGGCTGACCAACGTTAGCTGGTGGTTGCCAGGATTGGTTTTCTTGTCGTCCATCTACCCCACCCCTCATTACTTAGTCACAAAACATCATATGTCGGAAGCGGGGTGATTGGACCACTTCTTTTCTTACCACAAATCCATAATGGTCACCGACGGATAGTAGTGCTTAATGATCTCCTCGGGGCTTTTCCCTTCTTTCGCCAAGGCGTGGGCTCCCCACTGGCAGAGACCGACCCCGTGCCCGAAACCGCGCCCCTTCATTTCGATCGCCCCGGGGAGATGATTGAGATCGGTGATCCAGAGCGAACGCATTTTTTGCGGATCGACAGCGATGCGCAGATCAGCCCCTGCTACTTTCGCCTGGCCGTTGGTTCCGACCAGCTTCAAAGCTGTCGCGCGGTGGGAGGTCTTACTCCGGGCGGCTACCTCGATCCGGGTAACAGTCCCGATATTTTTCCCCAACTCACCCAAGGCTTTCTTGAGTTCATCCCCGGTGAACCTTGCGGACCAGAATAATTCCTCCTTGGGGATGACTTTCTCCTCCGGGCAGGAGACGGAGCGCGTATAAGGCGGTTCCGGATCGCGGTAAGCCAGTCCTTCTTTCGCCAGTGCCGTTCTCCCGCCGCAACTGGCGGAGAACCACCCTTTGACATATTTCCCGCGATAGGTCATCACTTTTCCTCTCGTCATCTCCACGGCCCGGCGGATTTCAGGCGTAATTGCTTCCTCATTGTAAGCCTGCGCCTCGACCTCATCCGTTGAAATATCGGTGCCGTGCTCTTTTTTTGTCCCGCCGGAGGCAATAAAATCCATCGTAAAGGTCCGGGCGACAATTGCTTGGGCGGCATAGGCTTCCACCGGCCAATCCGGTCTCATCTCCCCGGCAACCACGCCAAGAAGGTACTCCTCGATCGGCATGGTCTTCTTCGTTTTGGTCTTATGCAGATAGACTGTGATCTCCGGCTCTTTGGGAAACTTTTTAGCCACATTGCTGAAGGTTCCTCCCTGCTCGGAGCCGGGGCAACCCATAAAGATGAAGACAGCCGCCAAGATGAGCGTTGCACAGATCCCTGTTGCCAAGTACCGTTTTTTTCTCATTATAACCCCCCCAAATCTCCTTTTTAGCTTTCACGGCGCGGAGGGGTTTTATACAAAAGCGGGAAGTTAGGACTGTTCCTTACTCTCTTCCCACAACGCATCAAGCTGAGCCAGGGTCATCCCGGCCAGGGATTCGCCGTGGGCCGCGGCCAGTTCTTCCATCCGGCGAAAACGCGCGTAAAACTTGTCACAGGTACGTTGCAGGGCCAATTCGGGATTGACCTTTAAGAAACGGGCCAGATTCACCAGGGAAAAGAGGAGATCGCCAAATTCCTCCTCCAACTGCCGGGCGCTTTGGACAGTCGGGCCTTCCTGCTCATGCCGGCGCCAGGCTTTGACCAGTTCTTCCGTTTCCTCTTTCACTTTATCTAAAGGGCCGGTAATCTCCGGCCAGTCAAAACCTACTTTTACCGCTTTCTTTTGCAGCTTTTCCGCACGCAGCAAGGCCGGAAAAGTCTTGGGGATTCCATCCAGCAAGCTGACCGGTTTTTCCCCTTTTTCCGCCGTTTTAATCGCTTCCCAATTCGCGAGGACTTCCTTGACCCCTTCAACTTCCTGTCCGCCAAAAACATGCGGATGCCGCCGGATTAATTTTGCATTCAGTTCGCTTAGCACATCAGCCAAGGTAAACTCGCCCTGCTCTTCGGCAATTTCGGCATGGAAGACCACTTGCAATAAAAGGTCCCCAAGCTCCTCCCGGAGATGGGCGGGGGATTCTTCCTCAATCGCTTCCAAGACTTCATATGCTTCTTCCACTACATATGGTCGCAAACTGTTGTGGGTTTGTTCCCGGTCCCAGGGGCAACCGTTTTCACCTCGTAACTTCCGCATAATCTCAACTAACCTTTGTAACTCTGAACTACTGCTCATCCTTTACCTCCCCTTTGTAGCGCTCAAGTTGCCAACTAAACAAAGATACTGCCAATCACCCCTACCCCGGCCAGGAAACAGCCGAGCCATAAAAACCCGCTCTCTTTAACGTCCAGGTATTCAACGATCGATAGTATCCCCGCGCCCAGCGGAAATAATGGCCAATAAATTATCCAGCCATGACGGAGCAAATCCTGGTGCTTAAAGAAGACCGCGAAGCTTAACAGGAGAAGAATAATACCAAAGTTTCGGGTGCGCACTTTGTTCTCTACCTTCTTTCTCGTCTTGTTACAGATTAATCGGTTCATTTTTTTGTTAAGATTAGAGCCCAAAATGTTAAGGCTTTGCGCAGGCACCAAAAAGATTTATGTATACCCTCCACCCAAACTACATAAGATACAATATGTTAAATTTGCAGGAAAGGTGGAAGGCGGTTTGTGGTTCTCTTTTTCGCGAAAACCTTCCGGGGTCCAAGCTTTACAGCCTTACCGTATTAATGCCAATAGTCATGATGCCTGCCGGCTGTTCAGTGAAGGTCTGCAGACCTATCTCGTAAATCTCTATGAAGAGGATTCTTCTTTAGTGATTCTTTGTATCGGAACCGATCGTTCAACCGGCGACAGCCTCGGGCCGCTCGTCGGGAGTATGATCCAGGCAAAGCTCCCGGCCGGGGTAGCAGTCTATGGAACGCTGGAGAAACCTGTTCATGCCGTCAATCTGGAGGAAACGATCAACACCATTTATCAACGTTTCAAGAACCCGTTCATTATTGCCGTCGATGCCTGTCTCGGGCGGAGTGAAAATGTTGGTTATATCAGTATCAAGCCGGGCGCTTTACGGCCGGGGACCGGTGTCAACAAACAACTTCCCGAGGTTGGCAAGATGCACATCATCGGAGTGGTAAACGTCGGCGGCTTTATGGAGTACCTGGTTCTACAGAACACCCGGTTAAGCCTGGTGATGCGGATGGCGGAAGTGATCAGCGAAAGCCTCATTCTTGGCTGCCGTAATTTCTTTGGTGAAACAGCGCACAAAAGCGGACTGGTCCCGGATACACCCCCCCTGGTCGCCAACCACCCCCCGCTGGAACTGGAGGAAAGTTTCTAGTCTAAGCCAGGGTTAATCCGCGCCGCTGCCCGGCGGTGAATCCAAGGAGGGCGGCGCCGATGATCCCGGCATCGTTACCAAGCACGGCTACTTTTAATTGGGTCGTCGGGAGATTGTTAATGTTACTGGTGTAGATCTCCTGCGCGACCCTTTTTTGCAGGGCAGACAAAAGATACTCTCCCTGCTGGGAGATCCCCCCGCCGATCACAATGATCTCCGGCTGAAAAATATTGATCACATTACTTATCCCGACCGCAAGATAATCAAAGTATTGCTCCACGACACCAAATGCAACCGCATCCCCTTGCCGGGCCGCATCAAAAGCGGTTTTCGCCGTAATCTTTGCCGGATCGCCCTCCGCCAAAGCGAGCATTAACGAACCGGGGTGATCAGCAGCTGCCGCCCGCGCCTGCCGGATTAAAGCGGTCGCCGAAGCATAAGCTTCCCAGCATCCCCGTCGTCCGCAGGTACAGGCCTCTCCATTTACTTCAATGACCATATGCCCCAGTTCCGCCGCAGCATTATTAAAACCGCCGTAAATTTGGTGATTAATTATCACCCCGCTGCCAATCCCGGTTCCCAGCGTAATGGTGACGGAAGAACTGACCCCTTTCGCCGCGCCAACTAGGCCTTCGGCTAAAGCGGCACAGTTGGCGTCATTATCCAAATGGACCGGCAACGGAAGGTATCTTTGGATTTCCATCCGGAGCGGCACGTTTCTGAAGCCCAAATTGTTATTATAAAGCAAAACACCGTTTTTGACATCCGGAGTGCCCGGCGACCCGACCCCGATACTCTGGATCGCTGCCAAGCTTAGCCCGGCCTCTTCCACCAGACCTTGGGCAAGGAAAGCCATATCCTTGATAATCTCTTGGAAAGGCCGCTCCCTTTTCGTCGGAATACTCCTTTTTACGAGGAGCCGGCCGCTGCTGTCAACCAGCCCGGCGGCAATCTTTGTCCCCCCCAAGTCGATCCCTAAAAAATACAATCACTTCCCTCCCCCCTTGGTGTTTCTGCCACCGCCTGCGCCTTTATCTTTAAAGTATCCTCCGCGCAGCTATTTTAGCCCGGCTTAAAAATTACAGCCCTGGCCGCAGCTAATCTTTCTCCGATTCGGAAGGCCGCAGGCGTAATAACTTTAAAAAAAATCCCCCACCACACAGGATGGGGGGTTTTTAAGCTTTGGAACAATCAGCTTATTGGATCGCTTTTTCGGTTTCCTTGTCAAAGAGATGGATTTTTTGGTTGTTAAAGACCAGTTTGTGCTCGGCCCCGTCTTCGGCTTTCGTATGGGCGTTCACGCGCGCTATAAAGTTATGCGGTCCACTGGAGACCCAGAGGTAGGTTTCGGAACCGATGAGCTCGGTCACATCAACCTGTGCCGTCACGATATTTTCCGGTAAAGCATTCGGGGTATCATCCAGGTCAGTGATGTTCTCCGGCCGGATCCCGAAGATGACTTCCTTATCAATGTATTTTTCGGCCGTTTTGAATTTCCCTTCCGGCACATAGATTTTGAAGGTTTCCATGTCAACATAGAGCCGGCCGCCTTCTTGCTTCAAGACCCCTTCCATGAAGTTCATGGGCGGAGTTCCGATAAAACCGGCGACAAACACGTTATTCGGATTGTCATAGATGTCAAGCGGACGACCAACCTGCTGGACAACGCCGTCTTTCATGACCACAATCCGGTCACCCATGGTCATCGCTTCGATCTGGTCATGCGTAACATAAATGATCGTCGTCTTCAAACGGTTATGCAGTTTCTGTAACTCGGCCCTCATCTGTACCCGCAGTTTCGCGTCCAAGTTGGAAAGCGGCTCATCCATCAGGAAGACTTTCGGTTCGCGCACAATCGCCCGTCCTAAAGCCACCCGCTGCCGCTGACCACCGGAAAGGGCTTTCGGCCGCCGGTCGAGCAGGTTCTCGATCCCGAGAATCTTCGCCGCTTCCTTAACTCTCCGGTCAATTTCGGCCTTCGGGAATTTTCTCAGTTTCAAACCAAAAGCCATGTTGTTATAAACATCCATATGCGGGTAGAGAGCGTAGTTCTGGAAAACCATCGCGATATCCCGATCTTTGGGCGCTACATCGTTCACAAGAGTGTCTCCGATGAAAATATTCCCGGAACTAACCTCCTCGAGACCGGCGACGCACCGTAAAGTGGTGGTTTTTCCACAACCGGAGGGTCCAACCAAAACGACAAATTCTTTATCCCGGATCTCAAGGTTGAAATCGTTTACGGCGACAACTCCATTGGGGAATTTCTTATACACATGCTCAAATATAACCTTTGCCACTGTTGTTACCTCCCAAATTGTTTTTCTTAATTATTTATGCTTAAGTTAAGAACTGAATCCTTAAAAATTAATAACTCATTACAACTGTTGGGCTTCTCGAGAAACCAAATTAGCTTTAAACCTTCACCTCTCTTTATGACCAGAAACCCTTGTTCAACGGGGAATAAATACACATCAAAACACTGGTCATTTCATTTACTTTCGCAACAGGATCCAGCTTGCTTTATGGGGTTATATTCGACATAAGTCTAAATTTTCCTGCTGTAAATTTTCGCGTTGCCCTTCCATGACAAGCCATTAAATCTTATGGCTGTTGCCCTTTAATTATGTTAGACAAAACGGAAAAAACCCGGGACAAATCCCGGGTTTTTTCCTTAATCGTTATCCTTCACAATTCCTTCTTTTTTAGAATTGAAGGCTCATCCCAGCGGTAATGCTCGGTTGGTTATTAATCAAATCGTAACCAACGGCGAGTTCCAGTCCGTTCGGAGCATTGTAAGCCACACTGGCTTCCAACTCACCAACGTCGCTGGTCTCTACGTTAAAGTCCCCTTCGAGCTTAGCGTTGAGGTCCAGACCGGCTAAAGTCAGGTTCCGGGCAACCGAATAATCGATCGTTTTGTTGTAATCGGCATAGTCGCCTTTCACCTCAAAACCGAAGCGGTTAACCGTTGCGCCGGCCGTGAAACCGGTCCCTTTCGCGATCACATCGGGATCAGTGTTAATGTGCGCCGGAGCAAACTCCGTCGGGATATCTTGGTAGCCAGCGCGCACTTGAATTCCCTCGAGCACATCAAGAGAAGCGTTTACGCGGTATGCCTGTGCCACTTGGTCAACCGCGGCATACGCACCGGTAATTTCAGCCTGCTCGAGCGGGCGAACAGTCGCTTCGACCGCATAGGAAAGCTCTTCGTTCGCTTTCACAATGGTCCCTTGGGCTTCGATTCCCTCAACCGGGGCAACCTTCAAGTAAGCACCGCGGTTCAGAGTGCTGCCGGTATTTAAACCGTAATAACCGCCAAGGGTTACCGGGCCCATGTTGAGCTGGTTAATGCTGATACCCTGAGTTTTGATGCTCTTCGCGATAAAATCGGAGTAGGTGTTGTTCAAGCTACCAATTCTGGTCACAAACTCCGGAGTGCCGGGAACTAAGGCGCCTTTCGCCTCTAACCACAAACCCTTGATCCCAAAATTATCGGTCCAAGGGAAGGGCTGGTCATCCAGACTTCCGAAGCTCATTCCGGCCTTGATGTTCTGCCCCACGCTGGCGGAGAGACTAAAATCATAGAGGCCAGAAAAGTCTTGACCGTAAGTGACTTCAGTCCCAACTTGTCCACTGAAGTCCATATTAGCAGCGACTACCGGGGTAACAATGGTGAGCATTAAAAGTACTGTCAACGATGCGATAATGCGTTTCATCAATTCGTCCTCCTTAGGTTGCTGTGATTTTTGTTTGGTTTGTTGAAACAATTTATCAGGTTTGGTGCTGCGATTAGAAAAGAGTCGAATTGAGTGCTCATGTTTCCTCATTCCTTCTCTTTTCCGGCTGCGTCTGGTAGTGGATTGAATTACTACCCCCGTCCGCCGTCCAATGCCTAAGACGTTTTCACCTCCTTCTCACCGGGCGGCTAGGTGTGGGTGTAGTAAATTTAAGACTTTCGTATTAGAATTACTGCAAATACTTGTTCGAACTTTGATTCATTTCCTTCGTCATGTGGTACGGTTATTAAGTTTTCATTGTCCCCGTGTCTGCCCTAATAATTCTCTTTTTCAAACATATCTCCTGCTAAACCCCCTAATGTATATCTTGCCACTGATGGCAGGATTGCTTATAACTAGATAATATAACCAGATCGCCAGTTACTTGCGAGAACAGGAGGTTCTCTCAAGCGGTTGCATGGCTTTTGCCGGGAGCATTCCTTCTAGAACAAATGAAGAGCTTCCCGGAGCAGGAAACAACTTCACAAAGCAATTACAAACGCAGCTAATAGACTGCTTACAATCCCACAAATACATACCCAGCCCGGCCGGATGTTGGCGGAGAGCGTACTTAAAGCTCTTCATCCGGCATTCTTGGCGAGCAAAGGCAGAAAGCGGGCCGAGCGACAGGAGGTCGCGAGCCGCTTGCGAGGACAGGAAGTCCTCTCAAGCGGTTGCCCGGTTTCTGCCGGCAGCGAGCCTTAGAATGCCTGAAGAGCTTCTTGGGGCCGGAGTCAACATCCGGCTGGGCGTTTTCAAGCCTTCAGTCTTTATTCCGAATCCACTAACCCCTCCAACACCGCCTTCGCCGCCGCCGCATTCATCCCCTCCACCGCCATCAACTCTTGGAAAGATGCCTTTTTGATGTTCTGCACAGATCCGAACCGGTTGAGTAAAGCTTTTTTCCGTTTGGGGCCGATCCCTTTAATCTGGTCCAGCGACGAAAAAGTAACCTTCTTCTCCCTTCGGGCGCGATGGTGGGTTAAGGCAAAACGGTGCGCCTCGTCTCTTAGATGTTGCAGGAGATGCAGGGCTTGATCTTCCCTCTCCAGGCGCAAGGGCTCCTCTTTCCCCACCAGGAAGATCTCCTCCTCCCTCTCTGCCAAGCTGATCACCGGTTGCTCGGCAAAACCCAGCTCTTTTAAGACGGCTAAAACGGCGTTGAGCTGGCCCTTTCCACCGTCGATCAACAATAAATCGGGGAAGGGAAGAAAGCCGGGATGCGCTTCTTTCGTTTCCTGCTCTTTCAGCCCGCGTAATAGCCGGCGTTTTACCGCTTCTTGCAACGAAGCATAATCGTCGCCCCCTTTCACGCCATGGAGCTTAAAACGGCGATAAGCTTCGGGCGTCGGTTGTCCATCCGTGAAGACCACCATGGCGGCAACCGGCTCTTCCCCTTGGAAATGAGATATATCAAAAGCCTCGATCCGGCGGGGAAGTTGCGGAAGCGAGAGGTAGGCTTGCAAGCGTTCCAGGATCGCTTGCTTCTCCCCTTCGGCCAGTCGCCGCCGGTTGATCTCCCGTTTCAAATTGATCCCGGCATTTTCCTGGGCCAAACGCACCAAACGGGATTTTTCCCCCCGTTGCGGCGTAAACAGGCGGATGCGCTGCCGGCCCCGGGAAGTCAACCATTCCTCAACCACTGTTTGGTCCGGCAAGGAGAACGGCAGGAGAATCTCCTTCGGGATATATTCCCGTTCATCGTAGTACTGGAGAAGAAAACTCCGGAGGAATTCTTCCTCCGCCCCGAAGAGGTCGGCATAGAAAAAGCTTTCCTGGCCAATCAATTTCCCCCGGCGGATCTGGAGAAGCTGGATCAGCCCGCCGTCCTCTTCGGCGGCGACGCCAAAGACATCGCGGTCTTTGGGCACCGGGGAAACAACCGTCTGGCGGGCAATGACTTTCTCTAAAGCCCGCAGTTTATCCCGGATTAAAGCCGCCTTTTCATACTCCAGCCGGTCCGCCGCCGCCTTCATCTCGGCATTCAATTTGGCCTGCAAGCCCTCCACATGACCTTCCAGCAAACGACAGAATTCCTCGATCATCTGGCGGTACTCTTCCGGGTTGACCGCTCCGGAACAAGGCCCGAGGCACCTTCCGATCTGCAAATTGAGACAGGGCCGCTGCCGGTCTCCGGCCGTCAATGTTTTTTTACAGGTGCGAATGGGGAATAATCTCCGCAATAAACGGAGGATTTCACGTAAAGCGCCGGCTTCGGTGAAGGGACCGTAATAACGGGCGCCGTCTTTTTGCGGGCGGCGGACAATAAAAACCCGGGGAAAAGTCTCCTGCCAGGTCACTTTTAACCAGGGATACTGTTTGTCATCTCGCAGGCGGACATTATATTTCGGCCGGTGTTCCTTGATCAGATTACATTCAAGCGCCAAAGCTTCCACTTCGGAACTGGTCGTAATAAAATCGACCCGCGCTACCTGCTCAACCATCCGGGCAATCCGCGGGGGATGTTTAGAAGAAGGTTGAAAATACGAGCGCACCCGGTTTCGCAAAGATACGGCTTTCCCGACATAAATTACCTGATCATTCTGATCTTTCATTAAATAAACCCCGGGCGTCGCGGGGATCATCCGCAATTCTTCCTTCTTCACTTCAATTCCCCCTTGCAATAGATTTTTCGGACAGGCTACTGATCTTTTCGCGAATAGTGCAGGAAAATATTGCTTTTTCGGGAATATTACTAATTGTTGCTTCGCGCGAATACTGACAAAGATAAGGACTGAGCCAATGAAGAACATCAAAGAACTAAATGCTTTTTTGAACAAACGGATGTTTATTGTCGTCTTTGCCGGTATCATCGCCGGACTGTTGTTTTCGCAAACACTTTTGGCCGGGGAAAAGGCGGTCTCTTATATCTTTGCCTTTATCACCTTCACTTTGGCCCTGGGAACCGGATGGGAGGATTTAAAAGGAGTGATTAAATATCCCTTTCCTTTGCTCCTCACCATCTTTTGCCTTCATGCCGTTTCCCCGCTTTTTGCCAAACTCTTGGGGCAGATCTTCTTTGGCCGGACCTCTTTACTGACCACCGGGTTGATCCTGGCAACCGCGATCCCGGTCGGCGTCAGTTCTACGATCTGGGTTGGGGTTGCCCGCGGCCATGTCCCTCTGGCCCTAACCACCGTAGCCGTCGAATCGCTGACGAGTCCGGTGGTCCTGCCTTTGGTCATCATGGTTTTTTTAGGCCAAACAGTTTCATTTGACGCGTTGGAAATGGTCAAAAGCCTGTTTTTCATGATCTTTCTCCCCACCGTTTTCGGGGTTTTGATTCATGATTTGGGGGGAGAAAAAGTGGCCAGGATGGATCGCTCGGCGCTCGCCCTGCTTTCAAAGATCGGCCTCTCTTTTGTGGTCGGAGTGAATGTCGCCGCTTCCAAGGAGTATGTATATTCTGCCGGTTCGCAGGTGGTATTACTCTTTTTCGTGTTGGTGATGATGATTTCCTTCAATTTTCTCCTGGGGTACTTGGCCGCCAAGCTTGCAAAATTTCCCGACGGTGTGGCGCGGTCCATGCTTTTTCAGGCCGGGCTCAGAAACATCAGCGCCGGTGTGGTGATCGCCCGGGAATATTTCCCCCCGGCCGCCGCCCTCCCTTGCATTATTGCTTTATTGATCCAACAGCCTTCGGCAAGTATTATTCTCCATTTTCTCGAAAAGCGAAAACCGGAAGCAATTGATCATTAATTGATACTAGCCTAAACATAAAAAGGAGGTCCTTCCTCGATGAAACTCTCTGAAAATGCCCGCACTGTTTTAGAACGCCGTTATTTGAAAGAAAAAGACGGCCGGCGGGAAACGCCGGAAGAGATGTTGGCCCGGGTAGCAAAAAACATCGCTCAAGTTGAAAAGAAATGCTACGGTCAATCCGAGGCGGAGACCAGGAAATGGGAGAAAGCATTCTACCAACAGATGGATGAACTGAAGTTTCTCCCCAACTCCCCGACGTTAATGAACGCCGGCCATAAACTTCAGCAACTGGCGGCATGCTTTGTCTTGCCGATTGAAGATTCGATGGAATCGATCTTTGAAACATTAAAAATCGCCGCCTTAATCCATAAAAGCGGCGGGGGAACCGGCTTTTCGTTTTCCCGTCTCCGTCCAAAAAACGATATTGTTGGCTCAACCGGAGGAGTCGCCAGCGGACCGCTCTCTTTTTTAAAAGTCTATAACGCCAGTACGGAAGCTGTAAAACAGGGCGGAACCAGGCGGGGCGCGAATATGGGGATCTTACGGGTGGATCATCCTGATATTGAAAGTTTCATTGTCGCCAAAAAGGGGACAGGGGAATATACGAACTTTAATCTCTCGGTCGCGATCACGGATCAATTTATGGAAGCGTTGGCCAAGAAGGAGAAGTTCCCGTTGGTGAATCCCCGCACCGGCGCTCCGGTTGCCTATGTCGACCCCCAAGCCCTTTTCAGCTTAATCGTCGAAGCAGCCTGGTCCTCCGGGGAACCCGGCGTCATCTTTATCGACCGGATTAACCAGTTTAACCCAACGCCGCAGTTGGGCCCGATCGAGAGTACCAATCCGTGCGGCGAACAACCACTCCTCCCCTATGAGGCTTGTAACCTTGGCTCGATCAATCTCTCTTTGTTCTGCCGGAAACAAGGGAGCCGGACCGAGGTGGACTGGGAGGCGTTAAAAGAGACCGTCCATACGGCTGTCCGTTTCCTCGATAACACCATTGATGCGACCGTCTACCCCCATCCGAAGATCGAGGAGCTCTGCAAAGCCAACCGGAAAATCGGCTTAGGGGTTATGGGTTGGGCGGAGATGTTGATCAAAATGGAATTGCCGTACAACTCCGAGCAAGCCTTGGCTTTAGCCGAAGAAGTGATGAGTTTTATCGACCGCGAATCAAAAGCGGCATCCGCAGCTTTGGCTGAAGAAAGAGGCGCCTTCCCCAATTTTAAAGGGAGCATCCATGACCGGCCGGGATTCCCTCCGTTACGCAACGCAACCACCACGACGATTGCCCCGACCGGCACCCTTAGCATCATCGCCGGAACCAGCGGTGGAATTGAACCGCTCTTTAGTATTGTCTTTACCCGGCAGATTTTGGACAATGACCATCTGCTTGAAGTTAACCCGCTTTTTCTCCAGGCGTCCAAAGAGCGTGGATTCTACAGCGATGAGCTGATGAAGCGGATCGCCGAAGAAGGAAGCTTGGAAAACATTCCCGAAGTCCCCGCCGATCTGAAAACGCTCTTTCTGACGGCACACCAAATCGCTCCGGAATGGCACATCCGCATGCAAGCGGCTTTTCAGAAGTATACTGATAACGCCGTCTCAAAGACATTAAACTTCCCGCGCTCGGCAACAAAAGAGCAAGTTGCGGAGGCTTACCTTTTAGCATATCAATTAGGCTGCAAAGGGGTTACTATCTACCGGGACGGCAGTATCGAAAACCAGCCCATGCAAGCGGGATCCAAAACCGAGGCAGCCCCCGAAACGCAAACCCCTTCCGCCTTTCCGGTCGGGGAGTGGGGAAAAATTCACCCGCTCAAGCGTCCGGTCCGGTTGGATGGGATTACGGACCGGAAAATCACACCCGAAGGAACTCTATACTTGACTTTAAACTATTACCAGAACCGGCCGTTTGAACTGTTTGCCCAGATTGGAAAGGCCGGAACCGATATTATGGCTTTTACCGAAGCAATCGCCCGTCTAGTCTCTCTTGCTTTCCGCTGTGGAATTGCGCCGGAAGCAGTCGCCGAACAGCTCATCGGCATTGGGGGCAGCCGGTCCGTCGGCTTTGGTCACCACCGGGTGCGTTCGGTTCCGGACGCGATTGGCCAATTCCTGTACGATTTCCTCCACGCGGCCTCCTCTGGAGAGAACGTTCAGGAACAACTGGCACTGACCATGGCCGAAGCTCCCGCCGCAGAAAGCCAGTCCTCTACAAAAAATAATCCACAGACGCTCTTTAACCTTTGTCCTGTCTGTGGGATGTATACCTTTGCTTATCATGAGGGTTGTGCCAAATGTCTGGCTTGCGGTTACTCCGAGTGTTAAGCGATTACCGCTTCATGGTAGGATTTTGATGCTGCCGTTGACATCTAAATGAAGTTTCATCCGTAACCCGGCGTAAGAAATGAATTGGTAGATCCGGTGATCCTTTCCGGCTTCCAGTAAGCGAACCTGTCCTTCGTTCTTTAATTTGTTTAAAAATGCTTGGCCGTCATCTACCTTGCCTTTTTGTAAAAGAGCAATGAAGTTTTCCAGAATGCTTCCTCCTACTCCGTCGATATCTTTTTTTTGTCTTTTCATATAATATTTGCCAATATATGGCATAATCGAGTGTATTATATAGTTGTCATTCCTGCTTGTCAAGACTAAATTTGATTTATTTTTCAACGGAGGGAAGGCCGTTTCCTTTCCCGTGAAAAACCGGTCTAAAAACTGGTTTAGGATAGGCGGCGTTCGATCTTTAGTTTAGAATTGTGGGACAATTCGATCCTTTGCCCTTTGTTTTTCCCGGAGAGGAGTTTCAATCTGATCTTTTTTGAGGTAACATCACAAACAGTTGCCACCTCCATGTTATTTAACAGCACCACACTGCCCACCGGATAAAGGGCGACAACTTGAGTGAGGGCAGAAACGACTTTGGGGTCATATTTCTCCGGGGCGGCCGCCTTTAGTTCTGCAATCGCCGTATGACTCCACATTGCTTCCCGGTAATGGCGGCCGGAGGTCATGGCGTCAAAGGAATCAGCCACCATGACGATCTTCGCGTAGTAATGAATCTGATCGCCCGTAAGACCGCGGGGATAACCGGAACCATCCGCCCTTTCGTGATGCTGATAAGCAACGTGTGCAGAGAGGAGACTTAACTCCGGATGCCCCCTTAGGAGGTCAAAACCGTATTGGGGATGGCGTTTCACCTTCTCATACTCCGGCGGGGTGAGCCGTCCTGCTTTTTCTAAAATCGAGTTTTCAATGAAGACTTTTCCAATATCATGAAGCAGGGCCCCGGTTACCATTTCTTTAAGTTGACGCTGGTTTAGTTTTAGAGCCTTGCCAAGCAGCACAGAGAGCACACTGACATTGACCGAATGTAGATAAGTATAGTTGCTATGGTTCTTAAGTTCAATGATATTGTAGACGACATCCTCCGCAATGACCTCGTCGAGCATAAAATCGGCCACGTCGATTACTGCTTGCAAATCGAGACTTTGATACTTTGCCGCACTGATCATACTGTCACGGACGGTACATATGGCTTTCGTATAAACTTCGTCACTGAGCGGTCCTTTGAACTCTTCAATATCATCCGGGGTCTCGCTGATATAAAGGAAATGATAATCCAACTCCTTCAATTTCTGCAGGTAACTTTGGGTTAATTTCGTCCCTTTCACCAATAAGACCCGTCCGTCATTTCCAATAACATTTCTGGCTAAATACATACCTTCTTGAATCTGATCAATCGGTAGATATCTCATTAGTGCGTCCCCATTCCTTGTGTTTTTTTGGTGAACAAACATTCAAAGTTAATTCTCGATTCTCTTTAGTTCCGACGATATAAGCGAAAAAATTATAGTGCTTTATTTTCCAAATAAAAAATAAATCCTGTTAAGGAAAGAAGATTATTTTTTCCGGATTTACTCTACCTTAGGGTTTCCTGAAAAAGTCCCAAACCCTTATAAAATCTGATAAATAACCCATTTTAAGACAAGGGAAGTGCAAGGAAAACGAGAAATATTCTATAAAATCCTTGCATTTGGAGTGACTGGTATGTACCTGAAAACAGAGCGACAACTTCCCTTGGAAAACTTTTATCTACCTTTTGGAGGACAACTTGACCCGGAAAA
>JAKOVI010000133.1 GCA_029782135.1 Bacillota bacterium | reverse complement strand
CTGACACGCCGGCATCCTTGTTATTTCCTAAAAATAGACGGTGCAAAAGTTCTTGATCTACGGTAATCTGGTATTGAGCCATTCAAATTCCTCCTCTTAGAATTCTGGTTTGTCCAACTTCTATTCTAACTGAGGAATTTGTTAATGGCTCTCCTATTTTTTCAGAAAACCATTTTTACACCATTATACGGACTCAACTTTAAGGCCTTACAAAAAAGGAAGCATATTTATTGTGACAAACCGCTTGCCGTAAACTACCAGGAGGCGGAGGAAATAGTGGCACACTTGGACCAAACCGGGGTGATTACGCAGATGGCGATGAACTACCGGTTTTTCCCGGCCACCATCCGGGCGAAAGAGTTGATTGATGAAGGCCGCCTTGGGAAGGTAATTTCTTTTCAGGTTTCATATCTCCATTCAGGGTCGGTTGATCCCGGCAAGCCCTTAGGGTGGAAACAGGAAAAAAGGTTTGGCGGGGGAGTCTTGCTCGATCTTGGCTCGCATGTGCTCGACCTGATCTATTACTTCCTGGGGGAGTTCTCTGCGGTATTTGCGGAAACACAGATCCTCTACGCTAAACGTCCGGATCAAGAGGGGAAAATGGTTGAAGTCACGGCGGAAGACGCCGTCTATATGATCTTAAAACTTAAAAACGGGGCAACCGGAATGGCCGCCGCCTCCAAAATTGCGACCGGGACCGAAGATGAGTTGCGTTTTGAGCTTTACGGTACGAAGGGGGCGCTGCGCTTTAATTTAATGCAACCGAATTGGTTGGAATATTTTGATCAGACCCAACCGGAAACTCCTTTTGGAGGGTTTAGGGGATTTACGAAAATCGAATGTGGACAAAAATATGAGAAACCCGGGGGCGTCTTTCCCAGTCCGAAAGTGGCTATTGGCTGGACCAGAGCACATGTCCATAGCTTATATAATTTTCTCCAATGTGTCGATGCCGGCATACCGGCCGCGCCTTCCTTATACGAAGGAGCGTATATCCAGTATATCATGGAAAAGGTTGCCGAAGCGGCGCAAAAACAAAAGTGGATTACGTTATCGTAAACTTGCGATAACCGTCTTCAATTCATTGAGCCGGCAGCGATAGTCCGGCTCAATTTGTAATTTACCCCGGCTGATCAAAAGATCAGTGACCAAGCAGGTTTTGATCCCCAGGGTGGCGGCGACCAGATCTTCTTCGACATCGTTGCCGATCATTAAACATTCCTCCGCCTGCGCGCCGAGCAGATCAAGCACTTCTTGATAATAGGCAGGATTGGGTTTACAAAAGTGCATCCGCTCCATGGCGGTAATCATCTCGTAGGGTAAATCGTGGCAGTTGATCCAGGCGAGCCGTTCGACGAGGGCATAATGGGGAAAGATTGGGTTGGTGGCGATTGTAAGCTTAAAGCCTTTCGCCAACGCAAAGGTGAGGAGCTCGCGAACCGGATGGGTGGCGGGGATGTTCTTGCCCAAAGCACAGTACTCGTTCTGGTAGAAACGGAGGAAAATTGGCTCAAGGAAAGAGCGGGAAAAACCGACCCGAGCGGGGAAGTCCTGCCAAAAGACCTCCTCATTGGTGAGGTTGGGATCCTGGTTCTGGACCATCACCATCGTACTGGCGATCAGTTTTTCTTTAAATTCGGACGCCGGAATAAAGGTGGTGAATTTGGCACTTAAGGCCGATAAATAATTTTGAAAGAAGAAATCCAGGTCGAGCGGGAGTAGAGTCCCGTCTAGATCAAAAAGGAGATGTTTAATCATCTTCTCGCTCCTTCCTGCTGTGGTCGACACTTATTACGAATTATATGATATTATCGGCGCGCTGTAAAGCTTGTTGACAAGCGGCGAGCTCCGCTGGTTACGGAAAAGCGCTTGAGAGTCTGTTTTGGGAGGTTGGAGGCGGACGTTGTGCCGGACTTAATCTTGAAAAGGGAGATTGACACTGATTTTACCTTGACAGAATAATACAGGAAATTATAGAATCAAAGAAAAAGCCAGAAAGAAGGGATGAGGTGGAGGTCTTACAAGTCGTTTTTTATTTGGTAATGCCCTTTTTCATCACAAAAGCGTTGGAAAAATGGAAAAAGTTGAGCTTCCTTAGTCCGATTCTTCTGTGCTATGTGATCGGGATTATCATTGGGAATCTAAGCTTTCTTCCTATCGATCGAGAGTTGGCTTTTTCCCTGTCCGAATATTCGGTGCCGGTGGCCATTCCGCTGATCCTTTTTGCCACGGATTTTAAAGGCTGGTTCGGGTTGGCCAAAAAGACGATCATCTCCTTTCTCTTGGTAACTGTGGCCGCCATGGCCAGTGCCTTACTCGCCGGATATTTGTTTAAGGGTCTGGTTGACGAATCCTGGAAAGTATCCGGGATGCTGGTTGGTGTCTATACCGGCGGTACCCCCAATTTGATGGCGATCGGGATGGGGCTAAAAGTCAACGAAGGGACATTGATCCTGACCAACACGGCGGATGCGATCCTAGGGGGGCTTTACTTTCTCTTTCTGATCACCGGGGCCAAATGGTTAGCCGGTAAGTTTTTGCCACAGTTTATCGGAACAAGTGCCGTGCCGCAAGTTGCGGCGGCCAAAGAAAAGACGGACCGGCGGGGGTTGGTCTTCGCCGTACTGCTCTCTTTAGTAATCGTTGCCCTCAGCGTGGGTACCTCATTACTTTTCACCGGCCGGATCGAGGTTAGTATTGTGATGCTGATGTTGACCACGCTAGGGATTGCCGCTTCATTTCTGCGGAAGATCCGGGAGATCCCGGGCACCTATAAAGCTGGTCAGTATGCCTTGCTCGTCTTTTCACTGGCCTTGGGGACCAATATCAACCTGTACGAGTTGTTGGCTTCCTCCTCAAAGGTTTTTATGTATACGGCTTTTGTGATGACAACGGCGATTGTTATCCATTTCATCCTGGCTTATTTCTTCCGGATTGATACTGATAC
This sequence comes from Bacillota bacterium, assembly GCA_029782135.1. GTDB lineage: Bacteria > Bacillota > UBA4882 > UBA10575 > UBA10575 > JAAYGU01. The sequence goes on along the minus strand of JAKOVI010000133.1, from coordinate 126,384 downwards.
GGCGATTATTACATCAACTGCCGGGATCTTTGGGCCGGCCTTTATTGGCCCGGTGGCGGAAGCGCTGGACAACCGGGAAGTAATTATCCCGGGTTTAACTTCCGGATTGGTTGGGTATGCGATTGGCAACTATTTGGGATTCGCCATTGCCTGGTTATTAATGCCATAGTCAACTGATAGGAGCAGAAAGATGATTAGAATTGAAGAAATCCATGATGCGCGCGGATTAAAGAAATTTATCGCTTTGCCCTGGGAGTTGTATAAAAAAGATCCGTTTTGGGTGCCGCCCTTGCGGACCTCCCTCCTCCGGACTTTGCAAGGAAAGAATAATCCTTTGTTGGCGCCGGATGAACCACATGCTTTCTTTTTAGCCGTCAAGGATGGGCAAGTGGTTGGACGGATCCTGGTCGGGGTAAATACAAAACTCAACCGGGAAAAGGGGAAGAACGAAGGATATATCAGTCTCTTTGAATCAATTGAGGAGCAAGCGGTGGCCAATTCCTTATTTGAGACGGCGACCGCATGGTTGCGGGAGAGAGGCTTAACGCGGGTCGTCGGGCCGGTTTCCCCCACGAATGGGGATGACAACCGCGGGATTTTAATCAAAGGGTTTGACGGCCCTCCGGTCTTAATGAACTCTTACAATCCGCCTTATTATGAACAGCTCTTCGTTGATTACGGTTTTGCCAAGCACATGGATTTATTTGCCTACCATTTCGATGTTAAACAGCTTGACGAGGAGCGGTACGGCCGGGTGGTCGCCTATGCGATGAAAAAATTCGGCTTTCGCATCGACCGTTTCGACCGCCGGCAGATGGAACGGGAAATCCGGGATATTAAAAAGATCCTTGATTTGGCGATGCCGGCTTCCTGGGAGCATTTGACGCCGCCCTCTTTGGCGGAGATCCGGGCGGAAGTGCAGACTTTAGCCCAGTATATGGATCCGGACCTGGTATACATCGCCCGGGCAGGAGAGGACCCGATCGGTTTTGTTGTGGCTTTACCCGACTATAACCAGGTAATGAAAAAGCTGAATGGCCGTTTGTTGCCGTTTGGTTGGCTCAAGTACCTGTGGTACCGGCGCAAAATCACTGGAGCACGGGTCTTTATCCAGTTTGTTGTCCCCAAATACCGCAATAAAGCCGTAAACGGTGCGGTTTTCCACCGTTTAATGCTGGAAGCGCGCCGCAAGGGTTATACCTATGGGGAAGGATCGGCGATTGCAGAGATGAATCTGGAGTCGATCCGGTCGGTCGAAGGAGCCGGCGGAAGGCTCTACCGGATCTACCGGATTTACCAGAAAGAAATATAGCTGATCTCGTTTCTGCTCTCAAAATAAACAAGGGACAGTCGCGGCTCAGTCCGGACTGTCCCTTTCTTTTTTGAATTGCAGAGTGAAAGGGCCTCCCGCCAATTAACCCGTAGAATGATAGCCCTTATAAGTCTTCCCTAGCTGGACGAATGGTGTTTTTTAGTGACTTGAATTTCCTGGTAAAGTATTCTTAGCGATGCGGAGGTAAAAGCGGGTCGAGCGACAGGGAAGTCGCGAGCCGCTTTAGATTCAGGAGAAACCGTAAAGCGGTTGCCCGCTTTTAAGCGAAGCGAGCTTTGGAATACTCCGAGAAACTCACTGGAACAAAGAAACGCCATTTGTCCGGCGTCTGGCAAGGTTTCCGGACAGCGGGTTTTAGTGATGGAACAAACGCACTCCGGTAAAGACCATAACCATTCCGTATTCGTTACAGGCGTCGATCACTTCCTGATCGCGGATTGACCCACCGGGCTGGGCGATGTATTTGACGCCGCAGTCGGCCGCCCGGTCGATATTATCACGGAAGGGGAAGAAAGCATCGGAAGCCAGGGCGGTTTCGCGGAACTGAGCGAGCCAGGCGCGCTTTTCGGCAGGGGATAAACGTGTGGGTACTTGTGTAAAGTTTTTCTGCCAGAACTGCTCCTCGATTGGGTTGAGGTTTTCCCTTAAGTAAAGGTCGACCGCATTATCCCGTTCCGCCCGCGACAGTCCTTCTTTAAACGGGAGATTCAAGACGGCCGGGTGTTGGCGTAAGAACCAATTCTCGGCTTTCGCGGCGGCCAAACGGGTGCAGAGAATCCGCGACTGCTGGCCGGCCCCAACTCCGATCGCTTGCCCGTCGTAGGCAAAGCAGACCGAATTGGATTGGGTATATTTGAGGGTGATCAGCGCGATGATCAGATCGCGACGGGCGGAGGCCGGAAGGTCCTGGTTGGCCGTGACGACCTTTTGGAGCAGGCTTTCGTTAATCTTGATGTTATTCCGTTTCTGTTCAAAAGTAATGCCGAAGACATCACGAGTTTCAATCTCCCGGGGTTCATACTCCGGGTCGATTGCCAGGACAACGTAATTTCCTTTTTTCTTTGTTTTGAGCACTTCCAGTGCTTCCGGTTCATAAGCGGGTGCAATAATCCCGTCCGAGACTTCGCGCGCGATCAAGCGTGCCGCGGAGAGATCAACCGTCCGGCTTAACGCGATCCAGTCCCCAAAGGAAGCGACGCGGTCGGCGCAACGGGCGCGCAGATAGGCAGCGGCCAGGGGTGAAAGTTCAAACTCTTCCGGCAGGTAGGCTTGGCGGAAAGCCGCGTTGACGGGTAAACCGATCCCCACGCCGGCCGGGCTGACATGTTTGAAGGAGGCGGCCGCCGGTAAGGCGAGGGCTTCATCAAGTTCCCGGACAAGCTGCCAAGCGTTGAGGGCATCCAAGAGGTTAATATAACCGGGACTACCGTTCAGTACGGTTAACGGTAAAACGCCTTCTTTCGAGTAGATCCGGGCGGGGATTTGGTGCGGGTTGTTCCCGTACCTTAAAATTATCTCCTGTGGCTTCACGTTATGACCTCCTTAGTTTGAGAGTTGGAGTACTTCCGGGGCTGTGTTCTCCGCCAAAATTTGCCGGAGAAAATGTCCGGTATAGGATGCCGGATGGGCGGCCAGTTCCTCCGGCGTGCCGGTGGCGACAACTTGTCCGCCGCGGGCACCGCCCTCCGGTCCGAGATCGATTAAATAGTCTGCGGTTTTGATCACATCCAGGTTGTGTTCGATGACCAGGACTGTATTCCCGCTATCAACCAGGCGTTGCAGGATTTGCAGGAGCTTTTCCACATCGGCAAAATGGAGGCCGGTCGTCGGCTCATCCAGAATATAGAAGGTCCGCCCATTGCTGCGTTTGGCAAGCTCGGTGGCGAGCTTCACACGTTGGGCTTCACCCCCGGAGAGGGTGGTCGCCGGTTGCCCCAGTTTAATGTAGCCTAAACCGACATCATATAATGTTTGTAGGTGCCGTTTAATGCTCGGGTGGTTTTGGAAAAACTCTAACGCTTCTTCGACCGTCATCGCCAGAATGTCGGCGATCGTTTTCCCCCGGTACTTTACTTCCAGCGTCTCCCGGTTGTAGCGCTTCCCTTTGCAGACTTCACAAGGGACATAGACATCAGGGAGAAAGTGCATCTCGATTTTGATAATCCCATCCCCGGAGCAGGCCTCGCAGCGCCCGCCCTTCACATTGAAGGAGAAGCGCCCCGGTTTGTAACCCCGCATTTTGGCATCGGGGGTTTCGGCAAAGACGGCGCGGATTTCATCGAAGACCCCGGTGTAAGTGGCAGGGTTTGAACGGGGGGTCCGCCCAATCGGGGACTGGTCAATATTGATCACTTTTTGCAAAAAATCGACCCCTTCAATGGTCTCGTGGGCGCCGGGGGTGAGGGTTGTTGCCCGGTTGAGTTTGGTGGCGAGGACGGGGTAGAGGATTTCGTTTACCAAAGTGCTCTTCCCCGAACCGGAAACACCGGTGACGGCGACAAAACAGCCTAAGGGGATCGCCACATCGATATTCTTCAGATTATGTTCGCGGGCGCCTTTGATCGTCAGCCAGTGTCCATTGCCGGTCCGGCGGTAGGAGGGGACCGGGATCCGGCGTTTTCCGGAGAGGTAAGCGCCGGTCAGCGAGGACGGACAAGCGGTGATCGCCGGCAGTTTCCCGGCGGCCACGATCTCCCCGCCGTGGGCGCCGGCCCCCGGGCCGATATCGATGATATAATCGGCCGCCCGGATCATTTCTTCATCATGCTCGACGACGATCAGCGTGTTCCCCAAATCACGGAGGCCTTTCAAACTGTCAATTAAGCGCTGGTTGTCCCGTTGGTGTAAGCCGATGCTTGGTTCGTCGAGGATATACAAGACACCGACTAAAGCCGAACCGATCTGGGTCGCCAGGCGGATCCGTTGCGCTTCCCCGCCCGAGAGCGACCCGGAAGCCCGGTCGAGGGTCAGATACTCCAGACCGACATCGATTAAAAAGCGCAGCCGTTGGTCAAGTTCTTTCAGGATCTGGCGGGCAATTACTTTTTCTTTCGCGGTGAGTTCCAAGTTGGCCAGGAAAGAGTGGGCTTCGGTAATAGAGCGCGCGGTTAATTCACTGATATTCAGACCGCCAACCTTCACCGCCAGGCTTTCCCGGCGTAACCTGGTACCGGCACAGGTGGTGCAGGGGCGAATGGTCATATATTTCTCTTCGATCTCGCGGCGCATCTGTTCGGAATTGGTCTCCCGGTAGCGACGGTTCAGATTGTTGACAATCCCTTCAAACCGCGCTTGTTGCCGCCATTCGCGGCCGTCCTTGCTCCGGTAGACGACCGGAATCTTGTCTGTCCCCGAACCATAGAGCAACACTTCGCGCTGGGCCGGGGTGGCATACTTTAGAGGCAGGGCAGGATCCAGCCCGTAAAACTTCGCGACACAGCTCAAGTACTGGAGCGACCAGGAACCCTGGTAGGCGCTCCAGGGGCGGACTCCTCCTTCGAGGATTGATTTTTCGCGATCCAAAATCTTTTCCGGGTCAATCTCCATTTTAAAACCCAAACCGTCACAGGACGGGCAGGCGCCGTAAGGAGAGTTGAACGAAAACATCCGGGGCGTGAACTCCTCGAAGCTGAAGCCGCAATCCGGGCAGGCAAAGTTTTCGCTGTACAAATAGTCCTGTTCGCCGGTGGCGATCGTCACCAAGCCTTTACCGAGCTTGAGTGCGGTCTCAATCGAATCGGCGAGGCGCTGCTCTATCCCGGGACGGAGAATTAAGCGGTCGACAACCACGTCAATCCAGTGCTGTTTGTACCGTTCAAGGGTGATTTCTTCCTCGAGGAGGCGGATTTCCCCGTCGACCCGGACCCGGGTGAAACCGTCTTTACGCAGATCAGCAAAGACTTTGCCGTATTCGCCTTTCCGCCCGCGCACCACCGGAGCGAGGACCTGAAACCTGGTTTCGGCCGGGAGCGCCAGCACCTGGTCAACAATCTGTTCAACGGTCTGCTTGGTAATCTCGTGGCCGCAATTCGGGCAATGCGGATGGCCAATCCTGGCGTAGAGCAGGCGTAAATAGTCGTAGATCTCCGTAACTGTTCCCACAGTGGAACGGGGATTATTGGAAGTGGTTTTTTGGTCGATCGAAATCGCCGGCGAAAGGCCTTCAATGTAATCGACATCCGGCTTGTCCATCTGTCCCAAAAATTGACGGGCGTAGGCGGAGAGGGACTCGACGTAACGCCGTTGCCCTTCGGCGTAGATCGTATCAAAAGCAAGGGAGGATTTGCCCGAACCGGAAAGGCCGGTGACGACCACCAGTTGGTTCCGGGGAATCTCCACATCGATATTCTTTAAATTATGCACACGCGCACCTTTGATAATAATCCGGTCCTTACTCACGTTTATTCCTCCAGTAGTTTGCGCCATTCCTTTATTTCATCACGCAGTTGGGCGGCGAGTTCAAATTCCAGGCGGCCGGCGGCGGCTAGCATCTCTTCTTCTAAACGGTTAATCTTTTCTTCGATTTCGGGGAGGGTTAACTGCTGTTTTTTCACTTGGTAAGTTATTTTGTCCTCGGCTACCTGTTCAGCGCTGATCAGAGCATGAACCGCCTTCCGGATCGTCTCCGGCGTAATGTTGTGTTCCTGATTATACCGGAGTTGTTTAGCCCGGCGCCGGTTGGTTTCTTTAATCGCCCGGTCCATCGATTCCGTGATCTGATCGGCGTACATAATTACTTTCCCCTCGACATTGCGGGCCGCCCGGCCGATGATCTGGATCAGTGTCGTTTCCGAACGGAGGAACCCTTCTTTGTCGGCGTCGAGGATGGCGACCAAAGATACTTCAGGTAGGTCCAGCCCCTCCCGGAGGAGGTTAATGCCGACCAGGACATCGAACTTGCCGAGGCGGAGGTCGCGGAGAATGGCGACCCGGTCCAGAGTATGAATTTCGGAATGGAGGTACCGGACCTTAAAACCGGCCTCCTCAAGGTATTCGGTTAAATCTTCCGCCATCCGTTTGGTCAGCGTCGTGACGAGGACCCGTTCTTGTTTGGCGACCCGGATCCGGATCTCTTCCATTAAATCATCGACTTGCCCCTTTACTGGTCGCACCTCGATCTCCGGATCGACCAGCCCGGTCGGGCGGATCACTTGCTCAACGACTTGCTCCGCCCGTTGCAATTCATAAGCCCCCGGGGTGGCGGAGACATAGATTACCTGATTGATCGCCTTTTCAAACTCTTCAAAGCGCAAAGGACGGTTATCCAGAGCGGACGGTAAACGGAAACCGTACTTGATTAAAGTCTCCTTCCGGGAGCGGTCGCCGGCATACATCGCGCGCAGTTGCGGGATCGTAACGTGGGATTCATCAATGAAGAGGAGAAAATCACCGGGGAAATAGTCAAGCAGCGTGGCCGGGGCTTCCCCTGGCCTTCTTCCGGTCAGGTGGCGGGAGTAGTTCTCGATCCCCTGACAGTACCCAACCTCCTGCAGCATCTCAAGGTCAAAGCGGGTGCGTTGTTCCAAGCGTTGCGCCTCAAGCAGCTTACCCTCACGCCGGAGGCGCGCCAGTTCTTCCTCCAGTTCCTCTTCGATCGAAACAATGGCGGCCTTCATTCTCTCCTCACTGGTCACGTAGTGGGTTGCCGGATAGATGGTGATCGACTCTTTTTCCCCTAAAATTTCTCCGGTTATGGGATCGACCTCCAGGATCCGCTCCACCTCATCCCCGAACAGTTCGATCCGGAAGACCGTTTCGCTATAAACCGGAATGATCTCAATGACATCGCCCCGCACCCGGAAGGTGCCGCGGGTAAAACCGATGTCATTACGGGTGTATTGAATACCGACCAAGCGGCGGAGGATTTTATCACGGTCGCGGAAATCGCCATGGCGGAGCGAGAGGGTCATTCCCTGGTAATCTTCCGGGGAACCCAGGCCGTAAATACAGGAGACACTGGCCACAATGAGGACATCACGCCGCTCGAACAAGGCCGAAGTTGAGGCGTGGCGCAACCGGTCGATTTCATCATTGATACTGGCATCTTTTTCGATATAGGTATCGGTCTGCGGGATATAGGCCTCCGGTTGGTAATAATCGTAATAGCTGACGAAATAATGGACGGCGTTTTCGGGGAAAAACTCCTTAAATTCGCTGTATAACTGGGCAGCAAGCGTTTTGTTATGGGCAATCACCAGCGTCGGACGGTTTACCTGGGCGACAATGTTGGCCATGGTAAACGTCTTACCGGAACCGGTGACCCCCAATAAAACCTGGCTCCGGGCGCCCTGCAGCAATCCGGTGGTCAGCTTTTCGACGGCCTCCGGTTGGTCCCCGCTCATGCTGTAGGGAGCGACCAGTTTAAAGGTGTTCATCTTCTTCTTCACTCCGCGGCGGCAAATTAAGCTATGATCATTATGATCGACTTTGCCGGTCGAATATGGAGATTACATGGAATCCTTATCCGGGTTGAACCCGTACGCAAATTTTTTTCCAAGTCAAAAGAAGTATAGCAAAAAGGAAAAACGAATGCAATCTCCCGAACATACATTCGTATTCGACGGTCCGCCGGGAAATCCTGTCTACGGAGGAGAAGTTCACATCTTATTCAACTAAGGTTGAAACATGGACCAGCTCCACCTCTGCCGCGGCAAAGAGGGGCAGACAAGCGTCAATTGCTTGAGCGACGCCGGGACGGGTGTGCGCAATGCCGATCGCCTTTCCTTGCGCACGCGCTTTCTCAATGAGGATCTTAACCTGTCCTGGAATTCCTTCGGTTCCTAACCCGTCAAGAAAAACGTTACGTTCGGCGGTCGGGACACCCATTTCGCGGGCGATCTTGGCCCCGAGGGAAGTATCGATCGTCCTGCTGTCAATGTAAAAAAGCCCTTGCTTCTTTAATTCCGCCATAATCAGCCGTAGAAGAACGGGATCCTGAGTTCCTTTCGAGCCCATGTGGTTGTTGACCCCGATAATTCCGGGAACGGCTTGCAGGTTCTCCCGGAGTTGGGCCAAGGCTTCTTCCGGAGAAAAACTGCCGCGGATAACTCCGGGGCCGGGGTCGATCGATGGATCGAGCGGTTCCAAAGGAAGGTGCAAAATCACCTCCTGCTGAAGGTCCAGGGCCTGTTCGGCGTGAAGGCGTGAGTATTCGCCCCCGGGGAGGACGGCAAAGGTCAATGGAATATCCAGCTCCCAAAAGGCTTCCGTTGGTTGACGGACAAAGCCAAGATCATCGATGATGATCGCAATTTTCGGTTTCCCGCCGGGATCGGCGGGACGCCGCGCGGGGGTGCCGGGTCGTAAGACGCGGGGCGGAACCAAAGGGGCTGGGTCTTTTGCCGGTAACTCTCTGAGGATCTGGGGCGTAAAGGCAGTGATGGCTGCCGGTGCTTGGGTGGAAGGCGGCGCCGTTGGTTGGGGTGCTTCCAGGGAAGAAAAGAGGAGGATCTGGGAGAAGAGGAAAAGGATGAACAAGAGATGGAACCCGATCCGTAAGGGAATCCTGCCCTGTGAAAATGGAATGCGGGGTTGCGGGAAAGGCGCCATAGGATCCCTCCTTGCGGAAATTCATAAACCGGTGGATCGTCGGGAGCCACCGGTTTCTTAAAGTTGCGGGAATTGCCTGGTACCGAAGGGATTTATTCGTTACTTTCATGAACCTTTCTTGGCGCGGGAAATAGTACTACCAGGCCAACTTAAGCTGCCGGAGATTGACGGGCCCGGATGAGGTTCCGTAGAACACGGAGGGCGGTCTCGGTTTGCAGGTGGTCAATCTGCTGGCGGGTGGCCGGATCCGGCGGTATAAAAAGATCAGCCGCCTCGGGGAGGGTGACGACCACATCCGGACGGATTCCGGTCTGATGGATCGAGTGCCCGCCGGCGGTCAAGTAAGTAGCAACCGTCAAATATAAAGCGCCCCCGGTCGGTAACGGGATAACATCCTGGACCAAACCTTTGCCGAATGTGGTGTTCCCAACGAGGACGCCGGCACGCAAATCTTTGATGGCTCCGGCGACGATCTCGGCGGAACTGGCACTCCATTCATTGACCAGGACCACTAAAGGGAATGGCGGATGCGGGTGGGGATAAGCCGTAAAAGTTTGGGTCCGCTGGTCACGGTATTTTAAAGAAACGACCGGTGTTCCGGGCCGGTACGGGAGAAGTTGGCTGCTGACTTCCACCGCAGAAATCAGTAACCCGCCGGGGTTATAACGTAAATCCACCACGAGCCCTGCCGCTCCGGCACGGGCAATCTCCTCGAGTGCCCGGCCCAGGTCCTGGGCAGTTTTTTCGGAAAACTGCGAGAGGGTAATCCAGCCGATCGGACCGGCGACCGGGTCGTTTCTAATTTCCCATTCGAGTGAAGGATCGATCAGAGCGCGAGTAAGGGTAAGATCTATCGTTACCTGCTGCTGTCCGTCCGTCCGGGCGATCGTCAGGACCACCTTCGTGCCGGGTTGACCAAGAATTTTCGCGGTGGCCACTTCCTTCGACATCTCTTTCGTCGGTTGGTGATCAATGGCGATGATCCGGTCCCCCGGCAATAAACCTGCACGCTCGGCAGGGGAATTTTTCATTGGTTTAAAAATAACCAGTTCGTTCTCTTTATACTCGAGATAAATCCCCACCCCGCCGTAGGTTCCTTTATTCTCCTCAAGCAGCTTGGTGTATGCGTGCCGACTGAGGTATCTGGTGTAAGGATCCCCCAGACTGGCCAGAAGGTCATGGATGTTCCCGGTTTGCCAGTATACCGTGATTAACTGGCCAAGACTGAGCGGTTGATAATATTTGAGTCTGAGTAAGGGGATCACCTGGCAGGCTAGGAGGAAATCATGGTATTTCCCCCGGGCAAGTTCCAAACCAAGACCGAAGAAGGTTGTTAAAATTAAAAAGCATATAATCCAAGGAAGGAACCGGTTGTTGGCGATTCTTGTCACGCCATTCGCTCCTTTCCTCCGCTTGCCCTTGGCGGCCGCCGCAGACTAATTTTCCTTAAGAGCATATGTGCGGAGGAAGGAGGATATAACCTAGAGATACCTTCTCACGGAAAAAAGACTGCCCAACCCGCCGAAACAGAGACCCATCGCCGTTAAGGCGAGGATTAAAGTCCGGTTAATCCCGTTTCCGGAGAGAAGGGGGATAAACCGGCTGTAGGAGCTGAGTTGCTGGAGCAAGAAGCTGTAACCTTTCGTTAACAGCACAGAGGCCAACATTGCTCCGCCCAACCCGAGGATGATCCCTTCGAGGAAAAATGGCCAACGGACAAAGGCATTTGTTGCCCCCACCAACTTCATAATCTCGATCTCCTGGCGGCGGGCAAAGACGGTCAGTTGGATTGTATTGATTACTAAATACAAGACACCCAGCACGGTTAAGCATAAAAGGACAACGCCAACCACCAAGCCCAAACGGAGGACGAGCCGGAGAAACCGGGTAAAGGCTTGTCCATAAACTACTTCCTCCACCCCGGGGAGAGAGGCGGCCTGGCGGGCGATCGCCGCCGGTTCCGCCGTCCCGGTCAGGGAAAGGCGGTAGCAGTCGGGCAAGGGGTTCTCCTCCGCGCTAAAGAGATTCTTCTCCCCTAAGATTTTTTCGAGGAAGATGGCTCCTTCCTCCTTAGGGATGAAAGTAACGTTTTTCACGCCGGGGAGGGCGGCCAGTTGCTGACCGACGGTTTGGGGATTTTTATACCCTTGCTCCAAAAAGACACGGATTTCAACTTGCTCCCACGCCAACTCGCCCAAATGCTGTAGGTTGGCAATGAACAGGAAAAACAGCCCAAAAAGAAGGAGCGCGATGGTGATGATCGCGACGGAGGCGAGGGAGAGTAAACTGTTCCGGAAAAGGCTGCGGAAAGCTTCCCGCAAGAAATATGGAAAGGTTCTAATTTTCAAGGGTATAACCTCCTTTCGGAGCGTCACGGACCAATTTCCCATGTTCCAGCGCGATCACCCGTTTCCGGAGATGATCGACGATCTCCCGGTTGTGTGTGGCCATCACTACCGTGGTTCCGCGCTTGTTTATCTCTTTGAGCAGATCCATAATCTCCCAGGAGGTATCCGGATCAAGGTTGCCGGTTGGTTCGTCGGCCAGGAGAAGCAACGGGCGGTTCACAATCGCCCGGGCCAAGCTGACCCGTTGTTGTTCCCCGCCGGATAATTCGGAGGGGAAGACATGCGCTTTGTTGAGTAAACCGACCAGTTCAAGGACGGAGTAAACCCGGTCTTTGATCTCTTTCGGGGGAGTTTCGATGACCTCTAAAGCAAAGGAGACATTTTCGTAGACTGTTTTTCGGGGCAATAATTTAAAATCCTGAAAGACGACGCCAATGCTGCGGCGGTGGAACGGAATTTCACTCTGCTTTAAGGTGGCGAGGTTTCTCTGGTTAACGGCGAGCAGGCCGGAGGTGGGCAGTTCACGACGGATGATCAGGTTTAAAAAGGTTGACTTACCGGCGCCGCTGGGACCGACCAAAAAGGCAAAATCCCCTTTGTTAATGGTCAATGATATATGGTCTAAAGCGACAACACCGTTACTATAGATCTTGGTAAGATCCTTCGTCAAGATCAAGGGAAACACACCTCTGACGCGTTATTTGCTTCTTTCTTCGACAGGGCAGGGCTATTTCCTTCAGGGAAATCCCGTGCGATGCGAGAAGTCTCCGGGAAATAAAAAAGACCATCTGGCGATGGTCAGGACTTTTTATACTGAAGCAGGTAGCCATTCTCCGGTTCGTACTTGAGCTCCTTTAAGGAAGGCGGGGTTTGGAGCAACCGGAATTCCAACCGGACAAAAGAGCCGAAATCAGTGAATTTTTCCAGTTCGGTCAGGGCAACTCTTTTGCGTTCCTGTTCGGTCCGGAAAACCACTTCCATCTCTGTGCCCTCAGGGACTGCGTTATTGCGTAAATCGGCAAGGAGTTCGGGTTCGATCATCGCGACCGGATAGGACAGATGGTAAAGGTGCCCGCCGCCTAAAGAGGCGATCGTTTCCGTGGTCCATTGTTTATTCACGATTAATTGAATAACCTTTTGCCCTTTTTCCACATCGAGTCCCCCCTTCTCCTCGATGGTGATGGCGAAGTGGCAAAGGATGAATTGATCCTGCTTTAGTATATGTAAACTTGGATGTAAATGGTTACGGGGGGAGATTGTTTACCCGGCGGTTAAGAACCGTCCGACCAGCGCGCCCATCTCTTCGGTGCCGACGCGGGTCGTTCCTTCCGTATAAAGATCGGGAGTCCGGTAACCCGCAGCCAGGACCCGGGCGACTGCTCTTTCGATTGCCTGGGCAGCAGCCTCGTGTTGCAGGGAATACCGGAACAAAAGGGCGACCGAGAGAATGGCGGCGATGGGATTCGCGATATTTTGCCCGGCGATATCCGGCGCCGAACCATGGGCCGGTTCATAGAGGCTGGTCTTCCCGCCGAGACTGGCGGAGGGCAGCATCCCTAAGGAACCGTTAAGGACGGAAGCCTGATCGGTGAGGATGTCGCCGAACATATTTTCCGTGACAATCACATCGAACTGGGCGGGATTCTTCACCAGTTGCATGGCGCAGTTGTCAACATACATATGTTCCAAAACCACTTCGGGGTAAGCCCGGCGGAGATCCTCCGCAGTTTCACGCCATAATTGCGAACTGGTTAGGACATTCGCTTTATCGACAGAAGTCAGTTTGCAGCGGCGCCGGCGGGCGACGGCAAAGGCGAAATGGAGGATCCGCCGGATCTCCCCGGTCGAATAGGACAAGAGATCAGTGGCGACTTCTTCCCCTTCCGCCGTTTTGACGCGGGTTTTTTCCCCAAAGTAGAGCCCGCCGGTCAATTCACGGATCACGACCAAATCGACGTTCGCAATTATTTCTTTCTTCAACGGGGAGGCCGGGATGAGTTCCGGGAAAACTTTGACCGGCCGGAAATTGGCGTACAAGCCAAGTATTTTCCGGAGCGGAAGCAAAGCCGCGCGTTCCGGCCGTAACTCCGGCGGCAGGCGGTCCATCTGGGGACTGCCGACCGCGCCCAGGAGAACGGCGACCGAGTTTTGGCACAAAGCCAAGGTTGAAGGCGGAAGCGGATGGCCTTCGCGGGTGTAGGCATCTTCACTGATCAGTCCATGCTCAATCTGGAGATTAAACCGGAAAAGATCAGCCGTCTGCTTCATGATCTGGACGGCTACCGGGATGATCTCACGGCCGATTCCGTCACCTGGTAAAACGGCAATTTGATCCATGGTTAAACCTCCTGGTTGCCGGCCAGTTTTTGCCGGAGATAAGGGATCAGCCCGCCGCCGTTAATCAGTTCACGCATAAAAGGTGGAAACGGAGTGGTCTGGTAAACCCGGCCGCTCGTCAGGTTCGTAATTACACCTTCGGCCAGGTCAACCTGGAGCAGATCGCCGGCTTTGACTTCTTCCGCGGCGGCCTCCGATTCCAGGATCGGCAGTCCGATATTGAGCGCATTCCGGTAAAAGATCCGGGCAAAGGAGGCGGCGATCACACAGGAAATGCCGGCGGCTTTCAAGGCGATGGGGGCATGTTCGCGGGAACTCCCGCAGCCGAAATTCTTGCCGGCGACGATTATCTCTCCTGGAACGACCTGCCGGGCAAATTCCGGGGCCACATCCGTGAAACAATGGGCGGCGAGGACCGCCGGATCGGTTGTATTAAGGTAGCGCGCGGGAATGATCATATCGGTATCAACATCCGCGCCAAAACGCCAGACTTTTCCTTTAAGCACTTTGCAACACCTCCTCGGGATGGGCAATCCGGCCTTTCACAGCCGACGCGGCCGCGACCGCCGGACCGGCCAGGTAAACTTCACTCTCCGGGTGCCCCATCCGCCCGATAAAATTCCGGTTGGTCGTGGCGAGCGCCCGTTCTCCCCGGGCCAGGATGCCCATATGCCCGCCTAAACAAGGCCCGCAGGTGGGGGTGGAGACCGCAGCACCGGCGTCGATGAAGATCTCGATCAGACCTTCCCGGACTGCTTGGCGGTAAATCTCCGGTGTCCCAGGGATAATGATTAACCGCAGATTACGGTGGACCTTTTGGCCTTTCAGGATCTGCGCGGCGATCCGCAGATCGGAGAGGCGTCCGTTGGTACAGGAGCCAATCACCACTTGTTGCAGTTCAATGTTACCCACCGTACGGACCGGCCGGACGTTCTCCGGGAGGTGCGGGAGGGCGACCTGGGGTTCAAGGGTTGAAACATCCCATTGATAAGTTTGACGGTATTCGGCATCCGGATCGCTGGAATAAATGGTATAGGGTTTTTTGTAGCGGCCGGTAACATACTCGATCGTCCGTTCATCCACGGCAAAGATCCCGTTTTTGGCGCCGGCCTCAATCGCCATGTTCGCCATGGTGAAGCGGTCGTCCATTCCAAGAGCAGCAATTGTTTCGCCGGTAAACTCCATCGCCGCGTAGAGAGCGCCGTCCACCCCGATTTGGCCGATGGTATAAAGAATGAGGTCTTTTCCTCCGACAAACGGCTGGAGCTTTCCGTAATAGATGAACTTAATGGAGGGCGGGACTTTGAGCCAGACCTCACCGGAGGCCATCGCCGCTGCGAGATCGGTGCTCCCCACGCCGGTCGAGAAGGCGCCGAGCGCCCCGTAAGTGCAGGTGTGCGAGTCGGCGCCGATGACGAGATCGCCGGGGCCGACCAATCCCTGTTCCGGAAGGAGACAATGCTCAACACCCATCCTTCCGACCTCAAAGTAATGCTTAATCCCATACTGCCGGGCAAACTCCCGCAGGATTTTCACCTGCTCGGCCGAGTTGATGTCCTTATTCGGGGTGAAATGGTCGGGAACCAAAGCGATTGCCTCCGGGTCAAAAACCCGGTCCACCCCGATCCGGGCAAACTCCTTAATGGCGACCGGGGCGGTAATGTCATTGCCCAAAGCCAGATCAATCCGGGCCTGGATTAAGTCACCCGGACGGACTTCCTTCTTCCCGGCATGGGCGGCCAGGATCTTCTCAGAGATTGTCATCCCCATTTTCCTCACCTACCTTCTTTATTCCTTTCCAAGGGCGGTAACGAAAGATTCCGGCGTTAAGCTGCCGGTTTTCTTCCAGTAGCGATGAGCATTTTAATCTGGGCGGCCCGCCCTTGGCTGTTCGTGGTATAGCAGTCACAACCCAGATCCTGAACATGTACTTCGCGAAAACCGGCCTCCTGAAGCCATTCGGCCAATTCCGCCGGGGAAAAGCCGAGCCACAGATCGTGCTTTTCGGTTTTTACCCAATGGTGTTGATGTTCGTTTACATCAATAATTACGACCTGACCGTTTGTTTTCAGAACCCGGTGAAATTCCGTTAATACTTCGACCGGATCACTGATGTGGTGCAGTAATAAACTGGCAAAAACCAGATCAAAGCTGCCGGCGGGGAAGGGTAAATGGGCAGCCTCGGCATTGACCAGCTCGACATTTGTTAAGTTGGCCTGTGCCATCTCCCGGTGGGCGATCGCCAGCATTTCGGTGGAAGCATCGACCCCCGTGACCTTTTCTACCCGTTCGGCCAGGGCTTTCGTTAAGTAGCCGGTACCGCAGCCGATATCCGCGACCACCATCTCTGGCGCGAGGGGGACTTGGGCAAAAACGAGATCGCAAAAGTCCTTGCTATATTGTTGGACACGGGTTTCGTGATAACTGGGGGCTACCTGGTCGAAATATTCTTTCACCCCTTGTTCGGCGGCGGTAGTATAAGCCAACGAATTACCGGACGCTAACCACTGGAGGAGCGCCTGGCGGGAAAAACGCCATTCGCGTCCGATTTTCCGGGCCGGTACCTCCTCCTCCCGCAGGATCTTTAGGAGGGTTTTCGTACTCACCCCCAGCAATTCGCTGGCTTCTTCCAAGTTAAGAACTTCCTTTTGCATCATTAATTACCTCTTTTCTTGAGAACAATTATACGGGGGATAAATTCTCTTGTCAAGATATTATATTCTCTTAAATTCTCTTAACTTGACCTTAGAAAGATTCTCCGCCGGGCAAAATGGTGTTCTCCTTTTCCGGTGAATTTCCTGGAGTATTCTATCGCTCAGTTCCGCTTGATGGTTCCCCCTGAACCAAAAGCGGCGTGCGACTTCCCTGTCGCGCGACCCGCTTTCAATCTCCGCTTCGCGAAGAATACTTAGCCATGAAATTCAATTCACGGGAGAACACCATTCTGGCGGGTTGGGTAAGGTTTATTGAGGGCTATCTTTTATAGCTGAGGCAAAAAAAGTAAATAATTATCTGGAAGAGAATCTTGCTAGCGGGAATGTTGATTCTTTTTTTGATGAAATTTTTAATGCTTACTAAGGACCGGGTCTGCTTAAGAACGGACAAAAAAACCCCTTTCCGGGAGGCGGTGGGGCCGCCTGCACACGAAAAGGGGAACTTGTTTTTAAGCGAATGTCTATTAGTCTTCTTTTTTAACAGCGTTCCAGAGCTGTTGTGGCAACCCAAAGAGTTTGATAAACCCTTCGGCGTCCTTCTGGTTATAGACCTGATCTGCCTCAAACGTGGCAAAATCCTGGCGGTAGAGGCTGAAGGGGGATTTCCGGCCGACCGGGAGGCAATGGCCTTTCCACAGTTTCAACCGGACAACGCCGGTCACCCGTTCCTGGGTTTGATCGATAAAAGCATCGAGCGCTTGCTTCAAGGGTGAAAACCACTGGCCATAGTAAATTAATTCGGCGTATTTCTTGCTGATTAACTCTTTATAGTGCATTGTTTCCCGCTCGAGGGTTAGGGCTTCCAGTTCCTGATGGGCGACATAAAGGATGGTGCCCCCCGGCGTCTCATAGACACCGCGCGATTTCATCCCGACGAGGCGGTTTTCGACGATATCGATCCGGCCAATTCCATGTTTGCCGCCGAGGCTATTGAGTTTTTCCAGGAGCGCAACCGGATCGTAGGCCTGACCGTTCAAGGCCACCGGGATCCCTTTTTCAAATTCGATCTCCACATATTCCGGGGTATCCGGGGCTTTCTCGGGAGAGACGGTCAACAGGAACATATCCTCCGGCGGGGCCTGCCAGGGATCTTCCAAAATACCACCCTCGTAACTGATATGCCAGAGGTTCCGGTCCATGGAGTAAGGTTTTTCTTTGGTGACCGGGACGTCAATCCCATGTGCGCGGGCATAATCAATCTCTTCCTGGCGGGACCGGATCGACCATTCGCGCCAGGGAGCGATTATTTTCAGGTTTGGATTCAAGGAACGGAAGGTTAGCTCAAAACGGACCTGGTCGTTACCTTTCCCGGTACAACCGTGGGCGACGGCATCCGCCCCCTCCTTGGCTGCAATCTCAACCTGTTTTTTGGCGATGAGCGGGCGGGCGACGGAAGTGCCCATCAAATACTTCCCTTCATAAATAGCGCCCGCCTTGAGCATGGGGAAGATATAATCGGTGACGAATTCGCGGCGCAGGTCTTCAATATAGATTTTGCTGGCTCCGGTTTTGATCGCTTTTTCCTGCAAAGGCGCCAATTCCTCGCCTTGTCCGACATCGGCGGCATAAGCGATGACTTCACAACCGTAATTCTCCTTCAACCAGGGAATGATGACGGAAGTGTCGAGTCCTCCGGAGTAGGCTAAGACAACCTTGGAAACTTTCATTACTACAACCTCCTCAAAATTGGGCTTTTGGAAAAACCCTATACTAACCCGGTCTCGTAACCCCGGGAGCAGGCTTTTGTCTGTCTTCTGTAACTCCTTCAAACAAAAAATTAGCTGATTGCTTCTCCTTGTTTGCGCAGATCTTTGTTCGGCGCTTACTTGACAAACTCCTTTAGGACAGCCTTTAAGATTGAGAGCCCCGCTTCAAGGTCGGAACGATCAATGTTCAGGGCGGGCAGAAGACGCAGCGCGGTGGGCGAAACCGCATTAATCAGCAAACCGTTTTCAAAACATTGTTGGGCAACCGGTCCGGACGGGACTGTTAACTCCAGGGCAAGCATTAAACCCCACCCCCTGACCTCTTTGATGACCGGCAGTTCCTGTTGCCAGGATCGAAAGAGTGTCTGTAGTTCGGCGCCCAAGCGGGCCGCCCGGGCCGGAAGGTTCTCCTCCTCCAGGAGACGGAGTACTTCAAGGCCAACCGCAAAGGCAAGGCCGCCGCCGCCCACCGTGGTGCTGTGGTCGCCCGGGGCGAGGACGGATGCAACTTTTCCGGTCGCCAGCATTGCCCCGAGGGGAACCCCGGCGCCTAATGCTTTGGCCGTCGTGAGGATATCCGGTTTAATCCCGAAATGTTCCCAGGCAAAGAATTTCCCGGTCCGGCCGAGCCCGGTTTGGACTTCATCCAGGATGAGCAGGATCTGGTGTTTGCGGCAGAGGGTAGCGATTCCATCCAGGAACGCGCGGGAGACCGGATGGACACCGCCTTCACCCTGGACCAGTTCGAGAAGGAAGGCACAGGTTTGGTCGGTGACGGCCGCCTCCCACGCCGCGAGGTCATTAAATGGCGCATACTTGAACCCGGCGGGGAGGGGGCCAAAGGATTCCTGGTATTTCGGTTGCCCGGTGGCGGCTAAGGCCCCTAAAGTCCGGCCGTGAAAGGAGTTAAGGGCGCTGACGATCTCATATTTGCCGCCGAGTTGCTGGCGGCCGTATTTACGGGCCAATTTGATCGCTGCTTCATTGGCCTCTGCCCCGCTATTACAGAAAAAGACGCGGTCCATCCCGGAGAGGGCGACGAGTTTTTCGGCGAGCGCGATCTGTTCTTCGAGATAAAAATAGTTGGAGACGTGTATGATCTTCTCCGCTTGTCGCCGGATGGTAGCCGCGATCCGCGGGTGGGAATGGCCGGCCGCTTGGACGGCAATTCCGGAGAGAAAATCGATATATTCCCGCCCGGCGGCATCATAAACCCGTGACCCTTCAGCCCGGGTGAAGACAACCGGGTAGCGCCGGACATTGTTGAAGAGCACTTTTTCCGCCCGCGCTAACAAGTCATCCATCTTATTATTCCTCCTTCTCTTCGACGACCATCGTGCCTATTCCTTGGTCGGTTAAAACTTCGAGTAAAAGAGAGTGGAGGCGGCGGCCGTCAATAATATGGGTGCGCTTGACCCCCTGGCGGAGCGCGGAGGCGCAGGCCTCGACCTTGGGGATCATCCCGCCGTCAATCCGGCCGGCTTCGATTAAACATTGGGCCTCTTTCGTGGTGAGCACCGAGATCAGACTGGCCGGGTCGGCCGGATCAGCCAGGATCCCTTCGGTGTCGGTGAGCAAGATCAACTTTTCCGCCTTTAAAGCGCCGGCCAGTTCACCGGCGACGGTATCGGCGTTAATATTATAAAAATGTCCGTCCCGGCCGACGCCAACCGGCGCAACCACCGGGATATAACTCTTCTCGAGCAAGGTATGGATCAAGGAAGTATGGATTGTCTCCACTTCGCCGACAAAGCCTAAATCGATCTCCTCCCCGGGGAGGAGCTTTTTCTTTGCGACGAGCAAGCTGCCGTCTTGGCCGGAAAGACCGATTGCTTTGCCGCCTAACTGGTTGAATAAAGCGACAATTTCTTTATTAATCTTGCCGGCCAAAACCATATTCACGAGCGCCATGGTCTCGGCATCGGTAACGCGTTGTCCATGGGCAAAGACGGTCTCTTTCCCGAGCCGCTTGAGGAGGGAGGAGATCTCCGGGCCGCCGCCGTGGACGACGACCGGATTTAATCCCAAATATTTAAGGAGAATCAAATCAAGGATCACCGCTTGCTTGAGCTCCTCATTTAACATGGCACTGCCGCCGTACTTAATGACAAAAGTTTTCCCGTAAAAGGAGCGAATATAGGGGATCGCTTCAATCAAAACTTGGGCGCGGTCTGTAAAATTCATGCCAATCATTCCTTTACGTTTATAATCAAAATAAGCTCATTAGGCCAAGCACCATAACAGTTCCTATGGACCCGGCCCCAAAGGAAAGACAGTTTTCGATTAATCACCTAATCATCGATGACTAGGAGAGAGCCGGTTACGGAAACAACACCTTTCTAACAGACTTAGCTCCGGTAAGAGCCGTTGATCTTCACATAATCATATGATAAGTCACAAGTCCAAATGGTTGCTTCCGCTTCTCCCTGGTGGAGGTTGATCTTTACTGTAACCTCTTTTTGCTGTAAGAGCGCTTTGGCGGTTTCCTCGCTAAACGGCAGTCCAGTGCCGGCAAAGACTGGAAGACCCGCCAACAAGATTTCGGTTTTCTCCGGGGTAAAATCAATCCCGGAGTAACCGACGGCCGCCAAAATCCGTCCCCAGTTGGCGTCCTCGCCAAAGAAAGCGGTCTTGACCAGATTGGAGTTGGCCACCGCCCGGGCGGCGGTCTCCGCTTCTTTTTCCGTCCGGGCCCCCACGACCTGGATGGTCAGAAATTTCGTTGCGCCTTCGCCGTCTTTCACAATCATGTGGGCGAGACGCGAAGCGACTTGATAGAGGGCAGCGCTGAACTTCTCCAGTTCCTTGCCCCCGTTAATCTTTTCTCCCCCGGCGCAGCCGTTGGCCAGTAAAAAGACGGTATCGTTGGTACTGGTATCGCCGTCCACGGTAATCCGGTTAAAAGTCTGGTCGATGACCTGGTGTAAGACAGCGTTTAAGACTTCATGGCCGAGCGGGGCGTCGGTGGTAATTACCCCTAACAACGTAGCCATCTGTGGGTGGATCATCCCCGACCCTTTTGCCATTCCGCCAATCCGGACCTCTCTTCCTCCGAGCTCGACCGTGACCGCTGCTTCTTTGGGGAAAGTATCGGTGGTCATGATCGCCTGGGCGGCCTCCGCCCCGCCTTCGGTTGACAGCCGGGTGGTGAGGGCGGATAATGAATCAAGAATCGCCTGGAGGGGGAGGGGAACACCGATTACCCCGGTCGAGGCGAGTAAAACGGCTTCCGGGCGGCAATTGAGCAGGCTTGCCACGGCGCCCGCCGTTGTTTTCGCGTCGGCCAACCCCTTGACACCGGTACAGGCATTGGCATTCCCGCTGTTCAGTAAGATGGCCTGCGCGGAACCACTTTTTATATGTTCGCGGCTGACGGTGACGGGCGCAGCCTGTACCCGGTTGGTGGTAAAGACGGCGGCCGCCGCGGCCGGAACTTCAGAATAGACCAGTGCGAGATCGGGCCGGCTATCTTTTTTGATCCCGCAAGCCAGGCCGGCTGCTTTAAAACCGCGGGGAAAAGTAATTCCATTAACGGTTGTTGACATCATTTGTCGCTCCTTTGCTTGATTGATAATATCGCATTCCCTTTTTTAGCCCAATCCAGTAGCTTGCCGGCCTGACCGGGGGTCAGGCCGGAGCCGGTGGTTTAAGGCCAGAGGCCCGGGGCGTCAAGGCCGGTGGTTTCTTTCAGGCCAAAAAGAAGATTCATATTCTGGATCGCCTGCCCGGCGGCACCCTTCACCAAGTTATCCAGGACAGAGAGGATGATGATCCGGTTGGTCCGGCTGTCGTAGCGGACGGCCAGTTGCACACGGTTAGTATAAAGAACAGCTTTGGTTTGCGGCAGGTCATTCCCGGTAAGGACCGTGACAAACGGTTCTTTTTTATAAAATGCTTGATAAAGTTCTGTCAACTCTTGGGTGGAAGTTGCCCGCCCGGCGGCTAGATTAAGGGTGGAGAAGATCCCGCGGCTGACCGGAATCAGATGCGGGGTGAAAGAGACCAGCACTTCCTTTCCGGCCAGTTTCGAAGCTTCCTGTTCAATCTCCGGAAGGTGGCGATGTTTCACCAGCCCATAGGCCCGGAAATCCTGGTCGGCTTCGGGAAAATGGAGCTCATCCTTGGTGGTGCGCCCGGCGCCGGAGATCCCGGATTTGGAGTCAACGATGATCACACCGTCCGCGCGGAGATCCGTTGGCAGGAGCGGCGCTAAAGCCAATAAAATACTGGTCGGGTAACAGCCGGGATTCCCGATCAAGCGGGCCTTCTTGATCTCCTCCCTGTTTAATTCCGGTAACCCGTAGACCGCTTCCTGCAACAGTTCCGGATGGGGGTGCTGTTGATTGTACCACTCCGCATAAACGGCTGCTTCTTTCAAGCGGAAATCCGCACCCAGGTCGATAACTTTAATTCCCTTTGCCAAAAAGGTGGGAGCGCAAGCCGCGGAGACGCCGTGGGGGAGGGCTAAAAAGACCAGATCACATTCGTCAAACTCCGGTGAGGACTGGTCACTGACGACCAGGTGCCCCCAACGGGTACCGCGAAAAGACGGAAAAACCTGCGCAATGGTCCGGCCGGCCTGGGAACGGGAAGCGACAACTGTTACTTCAGCCTCCGGATGAGCGGCGAGGAGCCGGAGGAGTTCTCCGCCACCATAACCGTTGACACCGATAATTCCAACTTTAATCATTGTGCAATCCTACTTTCTTTTTCCGAAATTGCCGGGCAAAACCTGCCGGCGCAAATGATCGTCTTTAGCGGCGTGTCGCCTATGTATAACATTAAGGATCTGCTGTCATTATAACGGATTGGTGGAATTTATGCAATAATTATTATGCAAAAATAATGTATAAATATCTATTAAACACCCAAGCTAAAGGGTCTCTGTAGAGATTATAACGTATAAATATAGAACGCCCGGTGGGGCGTTCCATAATTATACTTAATTTAAATAGAGATCTCCCTGGTCCGGTTGGGATCGAAGTTGACCGTTCCCGTTACTTCCTGTTTGGGAGGGAAAAGGATTGACGCCGTGTCCTGCAGGGGTAAGGGAGCGGCAGCGCGAAACAGTGGCATCCCTAGAGATCGAGTTGGGCGATGATGGTATTGGCCTTCTCCACATCTTCCGGGCGTACCTGAATTTTCAGGCCGAGCGCCCCACCGTAGAGGAGGCCAAGGTTGTGGTCAGGGATAAAACATTCGATCCCGGCGCTCTCCAGAATACTCTTGATCAACTCGGCCGTTGATGGGTTTTGCACTTCATGAACGGTCACGAACGCCGCGGATTTAGACATCAATAATCGCTCCTGTATTGGCGGATTTGACCAGTTTGGCATAACGGGCAAGATAACCGTGGGTTACTTTCGGCGCTGGCGGACGCCAGGCGGCCTTCCGCTTCGCCAGTTCCTCCGGATCAACCAGGAGATCAAGGCGCCGGGCCGGAATATCAATCTGGATGAGGTCGCCTTCCTTAACCAGGGCTAAAGGACCACCACTGGCCGCTTCCGGCGAGACATGGCCGATTGATGCACCCCGGCTGGCGCCGGAAAAACGCCCGTCGGTCACCAAAGCAACCGTCCGGTCCAAGCCCATTCCGGCGATCGCAGAGGTCGGCGAGAGCATCTCCCGCATCCCGGGCCCGCCTTGCGGTCCCTCGTAGCGGATGATAATCACATCACCGGGGTTAATCTGACCGCCAAAGATGGCCTGAACCGCCGCTTCTTCCTGGTCGAAAACACGGGCCGGTCCTTGATGGACCAACATCTCCGGATCGACGGCTGCTTGTTTAACCACCGCCCCGTCCGGTGCTAAGGATCCGAAGAGAACAGCCAAGCCGCCTGTTTGGTGGTAAGGATCGTGCACCGGCCGGATCACCTTTTGCTCCCGTAATTTTATTCCTTTAATATTCTCTCCAATCGTCCGCCCGGCAACCGTCATGGTGTTAAGATCAAGCAGGTTTTGCATCGCCAGGGTGGCGAGGAGCGCCGGAATACCGCCCGCGGCATCCAAATCTTGAATATGATGGGGACCCGCCGGCCGGAGGTGGCAAAGGTGAGGGACCTTGGCACTCAGTTCGTTGATCCAGTTGAGTTCAAGTTTAATCCCCACCTCGTGGGCGATTGCGGGCAGATGTAAAATCGTATTAGTGGAACCGCCAATCGCCATGTCAACAGTGAGCGCATTGGTGAAGGATGCCTTCGTTAAGATGGAACGCGGTGTAAGCTGCTTTTTGACCAGGTCCATGATCTGAAAACCCGTTTCTTTGGCCAGCCGGAGGCGGCGGGCGTCCACCGCCGGGATCGTCCCGTTCCCGGGCAGGGCCAATCCTAATACTTCCGTTAAACAGTTCATTGTGTTGGCAGTGAACATCCCGGAGCAAGAGCCACAGCCCGGACAGGCCCTTTCTTCAATGGCAGCCAGCTCTTCTTCGGAAATCTTCCCGGCGGCCTGCGCACCAACCCCTTCAAAGACCGAGTTGAGATCGAGCCGTTGGTCGTTCAGTTCGCCGGCGAGCATCGGCCCCCCGCTGACGACGATCGCCGGGAGATTAAGGCGCGCGGCGGCCATCAGCATCCCTGGGACGATCTTATCGCAGTTCGGAATCAGGACTAAACCGTCGAACGCGTGGGCATTGGCCATCGTTTCAATCGAGTCGGCAATCAACTCCCGGCTGGCCAAGGAGTACTTCATACCCTCATGCCCCATCGCAATCCCGTCACAGACACCAATTACGCCAAACTCGACCGGTGTTCCGCCGGCCAGGCGAATGCCGGCTTTCACGGCTTCGGTGATGGTCCGGAGGTGAATATGGCCGGGGATTATTTCATTAAAGGAATTGGCAATTCCGATGAGAGGCCGTTCCAGTTCCCGATCGGTATACCCCATTGCTTTGAAGAGAGAACGGTGGGGTGCCCGGGTTACCCCTGTTTTCACTTGATCACTACGCATCATAATACCTCCCCTGTGGTTAAGGATACTACGCTAGAGTTTCTTCTCTTTTCGCGATTAGTAGGCAAAATCCTTTATCCAACATAAGCTTTATCCATGAAATCATTGGTTGTCACAAGTCAGATTCTGACTGTGATTAACATATTCATTTTTGTCCCTTATGATGTTATAATGGCTTACAGGTTGACCTTAAAAAATCACAGTTAAAGACATGAATCCGTGTGGGGGAAGATATAAATGAAAAAGGCTTACCGGTTTTCGATCGGAGGGATCTGTTTCCTTACAATCCTTCTTGCTTTCTTTGTTTCGCTTAGCGGGCAAAGCAGTATAAATAGATTAGTGATCACAGGTTTTAAGGTGTCCCCTCCGGGCGACAGGGAACATTCTCCGCGCTTACCTGGGGATGAGCCAACGAAAACCACGGGGCGGGAGGCAGAGCAGGAGTTGGCCTTTACGTTAGTGGTCAATAAGAAACATCATCTGACGGCGGAATATATCCCTCCGGATCTGACCGTTCCGAAGGTTCCGTTTTCTTTTACGGAGGATCTTCCGAAAAAGCGGATGCGGAAGGAAGCCGCAGAAGCGCTGGAGGAATTATTTGACGCCGCCCGCCGCGAAGGGATAGAGTTGGTTGGTGTATCGGCTTACCGGTCGTATGAACGACAGGCTGAGATTTTTGCGTATAACGCCCGCCAGCGCGGAGAAGAAGTAGCAAACCAGGTCAGCGCCCGGCCCGGGGAAAGTGAGCATCAAACGGGTTTGGCGATCGATGTCTCGTGTGCGTCTGTTAAATACCAATTAATCGAGGAATTCGGTGAAACAAAGGAAGGAAAATGGCTGGCCGACCATGCTGCGGAATATGGTTTTATTATCCGTTACCCGAAGGGAAAAGAGGAGATCACGGGTTACCAGTATGAACCTTGGCATCTTCGCTATGTCGGCCGCCAAGCGGCGCAGAGAATTAAAGAAGAGGGGATAACCCTCGAAGAATATGTGGGGTTTAAATAAAAAGGAGAACCGCCCATTGTTGGGCGGTTAAAAATTTTTCTCCTGGTTTTTAGGCTTGAAGGTCCGGCAATAAGTTTCCTTGGAGGTTTTTGCTTCATTCTGCGCATCGCCTAAGCTACCGATCTCCATGCTCCGGTCACCGACGGTTTGGTTGTCGACCTCGATCGTCTCTGCCTCGCAGAAATTGTTTTGGCCCCAATAGTAGCAACTGTCCACATAACACTTGACATTGACGTTACTTTTATGCATACATTAAATACCTCCTTCCTCTGTATTTTCTCCAGAGCAAGGGGGTTTATGCATTTTGGGTTGAACGCCGGTTGGGAGAATGGATTAAAGCAAGACACTAAGGAGCCAGGCAGTTCCGGCTCCCGCAACCAGGCCGGTCATTACGGAAGCCCCTCCGGCTAAATGCCGGGCTAAGGGCAGTACTTCGGTTCCCACCAAAACCAGCATGGCGCCACCGGCAAAACCAAGGGCGGAGGCGGTCCAGGGGGTGGTGGCAATCCCAAGCACCCCGCCACAAAGAGCGCCGATGCTCATCGGTACTTCGGCCAGGATTAACGCCAAGGCTATCTTTGCCCAGCCGGTCTTCCCCAAGCGTAAGGTTGTCGCAACCGCCAGTCCTTCCGGGATATTATGAACAGCCATTAAAAGGGAGAGTTCCCACCAGAGTTTCGAGAGGGGATCATGGGAGAAAGTAGTACCCACGGCGATTCCTTCCGGGAAGTTATGCAAAGCCATTCCGACACCGAGCAGGATTCCGGCTTGCGAAAACCGGCTGGTCTCATCCTGGGTGGGGGTTTGATAAAACCGGCGTAAACAAAGGATAAAGAGGACGCCGGCCAGTAACCCGCCCAACCCATAGCTTGGGGCAAGCCCCCATGCTTCAGGGAGAAGATCCCAACCGACCACCCCTAACATGATCCCGCCGGAGAAGCCAAGCAGAAAACTCTGTTGCTGCTTGGTGATCCGGGGCACAAAGATGGCGACCAAACCGCCCAACCCGGCCCCGCCGACCCCGACCAGTAGACCCAGGAATGACGCCGCCAGAATTATTCCCATTATGCTCCCCCGGTTTCCATCTTATTCAAAGACAATTGCCGGATATGCCTTTCGTGAGTCGGGGAAGATAAAAAAAACTAAGATTTGGCAGAAAGGTTGGATCACTGTTTGGAGTTGCTTTACTTGCTGGTCGCCGGTTTGGCCGGCGCTTTGATGGCAGTACAGGGAAGCTTAAACTCTTACCTGGGAGAAAAACTGGGCCTCTTACCGGCGACATTCAGCGTACAATTACTGGGGGCTATAACCGCCGGAAGTTTACTGCTTGTCAGTGCCCGGGGAGGATCCTTCTTGCAGGAATTATCATCAATTCCCCTTTACTATTGGTTAGGCGGCCCCATTGGCGTCGCGATCACTTATACCGTGGCGGTCTCAATTCCGCAACTGGGGGTAGGTAATGCGACCACCGGCATCATCTTTTTCCAGCTGCTGACGGCCTACCTGATCGACCATTTTGGTCTTTTTAACCAGGAAACGCTTCCTTTTACCGTGGGAAAAGCGATTGGCGTGGTTTTGATGGTGGGCGGAGCTTTCCTTTTACTGAAGAAATAAGCACCGCTAGCGTTCGGCTAAAACGGCGGAAACGACATCGAGGACTTGTTTTTGTTGGAAAGGTTTGAGGATGTAATTGGCCGCTCCCGCTTCAAGGGCTTCATCAATGAAGGCTTGCTGACCAAGCGCGGAGCAGACGATAATCTTGGCTTCCGGGTCATAGTTCTTGATCGCCCGGATTGCTTCGATCCCAGACATTTCGGGCATCGTGATATCCATGGTCACTAGATCGGGCTGCAGCTTTTTGTATTGTTCGAAGGCTTCGTAGCCATTGCTGGCTTCCCCGGCGATCTGGTAACCGCCGGCCTTCAGGATTCTGGCAAGCAGATAACGGATAACTATTGCGTCGTCCACCAATAAGATGCGATGGCTCAAGTTTGTACCTCCTAAAAAATAACTACAATATATCTAATCGGCCAATTCTTAAAGATAATAAAGGAAAAAAAACCGGCTCAGGCCGGTTTTTCATAAATCATCATTATTTTACCATCTTTCCGTAGTTATTTAATCTCGACACCGTAGGCATCGATCCGTTGAATCTTCTCCTCCTCCCCGGTCGCGGCGTTAATATAGACACGGTAGCGGTCTTGCTCGAGCGTTCCGGTGCATTCATAAGTTAAAACTTCTTGGTACTGATCATTAAGGATCACCGCCGGCTGGATCCGTTCGACTTTCAGGTCTTTATTCAGCCGCTTCCGGATCTCTCCTTCCCCAAAACGGGGGGTGGCGAGTTGCCGGTTTGGATCATGGAAGGTTAAGTAGGGCATCAGTTCAACGCCCATCACTTCTCCGTTATCCAAAGCGACTTGTACCTTGATCATCTCCGGGTAAAAAATGGTTTGCCGGACGACCGGGCAGAGGGAGACCAGGGCGATGTTCCGGTATGCTTCCACCCCCACCGGCGTCATTTCCCGGTAGTTGCGTTCCGCCAGGTAAGCCTGGGCCTTCTCTTTCGCCTCCTCGAGCGAGAGCTTACTTTCTTGGACGTCCCGCTCTTTTAACATCCAGGCAACATGACCGCCTTTCACCGTCACGGCGATACACGGTTTATTCTGAGCCTGGCGTTGGCGCTCCGTTTCGTTCTTGGCG
The DNA here is from genome assembly GCA_029782135.1 of Bacillota bacterium. Classification (GTDB taxonomy): domain Bacteria; phylum Bacillota; class UBA4882; order UBA10575; family UBA10575; genus JAAYGU01. The sequence goes on along the minus strand of JAKOVI010000133.1, from coordinate 97,739 downwards.
ACGATGTTGAAGAGATAAAGGGGGTAGTCGCCTTTAATCTGTTCGTCATAGGTAATCTGATAGCGGGATGCTCCTTTATCGACAAAATCAAGGGCGATTTCCCGTGCCTGTTCCATACTGACCTCTTGACCGGTGATCCCTTTGGGGGTTGGTTGGAAGCTAATCAGATTCCCTTCCATTTCCGGTTCAGGCAGGCGTTTGAACCCGTCCTCCATCATCATAAACCCTTTGGTAATCTTATTGGTTTCCATCCGTTTCGAAACATCGGCGACCATTGAAGTCATCGCGAGCCGGTCGACCCGGGACCATTTTTCGCCGGCTTCGAGCATCTCTTCTTGGAGGTTAACAAGTTGGGCTGAGAGGTAACGGGCTTGTTGGTATAAGCCCTTCAGAGTCTGCCGGTCTTTATCCGTTAGATACTGGTAGTTTCCTTCGCCTTGTCCGGTATCCTCCGTATCTGCCCGGTTCAAGCGGACAGCCAGGCTGTGGGAGAAAGCACCAACTTTTGCCAAGAACTCCTTCGTCCTCGTTAATTCAACATACGAAAGGGGCAACTGGCCAATATCCTCTTGGGAAAGGTAAGCCTGGCGCCAAATGTCACTGAGGCTCTTTACTAGATAAGGACGGGAGTTCGAGACCATTATTTTTCCCAGTTGCGTCTCCAATTCACCGACATGGGTGGATAATTCGGAAAAAGAGCGATTGTATTGGTTTTCCGCTCTGATTTCCCACCCCCGCCGGCTCCGGTATTCGCTGTAACCCCAGGCCAAAGAAGCGACTAAGGCCACGGCCAACAGGGGGACGGTAAACCTTTCAAAAGCGCGACCGCTTCTTCTTTCTTCTTCCGCCAATCTTTTTACCTTCCTTTCGTGCATAAAATAGAGCATTTCATAAGTAATATTCCCCGGCCCGACCATGATATTCAGTTAATTCCGTTCCTTGGCGATGGACAAAAACCATTAAACGAAGGAATTCAGGGGGATATTATTCAAGGATTATTAATCCGGCGGGCCCTTGACATTGCCGGGAAACTCCTTTATAATTGAAAAAATTTAGAGTCAAGTCGACAAGGGGGTTAAAAAATGGCCTTTTACTATAATGAACCGAGTAGAACCTTCAGTGAGTATTTACTGCTGCCGAACTTAACGACCAAAGACTGTACCCCGGATAAAGTCAGCCTGCGGACACCGATTGTCCGGTACAAGGCAGGGGAGAATTCAGCTTTATATCTCAACATTCCGCTTGCTTCCGCGATCATGCAGGCGGTCTCCGATCACCGGATGGCGATTGAACTGGCGAGATGCGGCGGGATCTCGTTCATCTACGCCTCGCAACCGATCGAGGACCAAGCGGAGATGGTCCGTAAGGTGAAAAGCTACAAAGCCGGTTTTGTCCAGAGCGACTCCAATTTACGGCCGGACCACACCCTCCGGGATGTGATCGCCCTCACGGAGCGGACCGGGCATTCAACCATTGCCATCACCGAGGACGGGACAGCCAACGGAAAACTGGTCGGGATTGTGACCAGCAGGGACTACCGGCCCAGTCGGACACCGCTCGATACTCCGGTACGAGATTTCATGACCCCTTTTTCGGAAATGGTTTACGGCATGGAAGGGATTACTTTATCCGAAGCCAACGACTTGATTTGGGAGCATAAACTGAATTGTTTGCCAATCATTGACCAAGACCAGAAGTTAAGATATTTGGTTTTCCGCAAAGATTATACCGCCCATAAAGAAAACCCCCTCGAATTGCTTGATGCACACAAACGGCTGGTCGTCGGGGCCGGGATCAATACCCGGGATTACCGGGACCGGGTTCCCGCCTTGATCGAAGCGGGGGCGGATATCCTTTGTGTCGATTCCTCCGATGGCTTTACCGAATGGCAGTACGAGACGATCCAATACATCAAGGAGAAGTATAACGGCGAGGTTAAAGTCGGCGGGGGAAATGTTGTGGACGCCGAGGCCTTTTTATACCTGGCGGAAGCGGGGGCCGATTTTATTAAAGTAGGAATCGGCGGTGGTTCGATCTGTATCACCCGGGAACAAAAAGGGATCGGGCGCGGACAAGCCACGGCCGTTATTGAAGTGGCGAAAGCCAGGGATAAATACTTTAAACGGACCGGCGAGTACATTCCGCTCTGTTCCGACGGCGGGATTGTCCATGACTATCATATGGTTCTCGCCTTGGCGATGGGGGCCGATTTTCTCATGTTGGGCCGGTATTTTGCCCGGTTTGATGAAAGCCCCTCCCCGAAGATCCGACGGGGGATGAATTATGTGAAGGAATACTGGGGCGAAGGATCGAATAAAGCGCGGAACTGGGCCCGTTATGACCTGGGCGGTGATGACCATCTGGTCTTTGAAGAAGGGGTCGACTCCTATGTTCCTTATGCCGGGAAACTGAAGGATAATTTGGATGTTACGCTGGCTAAGATTAAATCGACGATGTGCAACTGTGGGGCGTTGACGATCCCGGAATTACAGACCAAAGCCCGGATTACTCTGGTTTCCCCGCTCAGTCTCCGCGAAGGCGGCGCCCATGATGTTATCCTCAAAAAAGAAGACGAGATGAACTTCTCCTAAAGCCAGCGGACTGGTTGCGCGATTAATAAAACCACCGCCTGTAAATTCTCCCGGAGGGTAAACGCCCAAAACTAAGCTGTACCCAAAGGGAAAGAACGGCGGTGGTTATTTTTTTAAGTATTTTAAATTCGCAGCTTCCAGGGTCCCGCTTGTCTTGTTTCCGTTGTAAAAAAGCGGGAAGAATCAGAGAATTTTCCGCGCTTCGAGATAGAAGCGTTTTTCATCGGCTTCGCCCAAGGAGAAGGTCTTGCGGGGTAAAGCCCCGTCCAGGATGACGGTTTTAAAAAGTTCGTGTTTGTCCATGGCGGGGAGTAAGAGACCGATATTCCCCGGTTGCCGGCCGAGCGTCTCCGCTTCCCGGTCACCATGGACATAGTCTATTTTCGCTTCCGGATGGCCGGCCAAATAATGATCGACAAATTTTTGCAGGCTGCCCACTACAAGGTTGGAGCCGGGGTTATGAATGAGCACGCGCCCGGCTGCGGCGTTGGTGACAAAGGAGAAAGCGTGAGTCCCGGGCGGTATTGGGGCGGACGGCGCCGGCGCATCCTCGATCCGGCAATCGTAGTAAGCTTGTAAAGCGGCGAAGAAGTCGGCGGGATCAACCTTAAACAGGACCCGGTGAATCGGGTGGAAGGTTAAACCTTCATCATAAAGGTTGATGATCTCCACCATGCAAAAACGGGCCGGGTGGCTTGCGATTTCTGCCGGGTTGGCCGCCTTCTTTTTGATCTCTTCCCAGCAGGCTTTGGCGGTGGCCAACGAATGGTTGCCATCGCCCACCGCCAGGAGGAGCGTTTCCCCTTCAATCCCGTACTTTTGGGCGCAGGCCGCCGGGGCGGCCAGGTTGGCTAAAGCCTGGTTGAGCTGTCTAATAAGTTCCGGGTTGGTGAGGTGATAACCGGTTAGATGACCGCTCTGCATCATGAGGTCAAAGTCATAGACTTTCGGTAATTTTTCCCGTTGTTGGAACAAGGGTTCAATCACCGTTTGCCCGGGATCATCCAGCAAAAGCAGGATATGGGGCAATTCGAGTGCGCCGCCTTGCCGGATCTTGATTCGCGCCGGAAGGCGGGAAGCAATCGTCTCTTCAGTGGAACGAATCAAGCTCTTCGCCCCGGGGCGCCAGTCATATTGCTCTAAATCGATCGCCGCCAGCAACCCTTTCCTGGAACGTACATGGGGGGTTTGGCGATCAATTAAGATATAACCGGGGGCGAGGGGGGTTAGAACCTTGGTTTGGAGATAGTCGTCCATTGTCGCCTTGATCCGTTGGAGCCGCTCTTCCACGTCCGGATCTTCCAGGTAGACTTCAGGGAGGATCAAGTTGAGGGTAGAAGGATGATCGCCGACAAAACGCCGGACCTTCTCCCAGTATTCACGGTTGGAAGTATACTGGTCGCAGGCGATCACCGCCCATTTTTGCCAGTCGATCCCGGGGGAAGGCAAAAGGACAACCGGGGGTTGGACAGGAAATTCCGTTTGTTTAACCATGCGGGCCACTCCTTTATCTAAAATTGCTAATTCCGCCGCTCTTGCCGGGAAGACCAGGTCTCACGGTTTAATTCTGTCCTGGCTTAAGCGTAAACTTCCTGCCGGTAGAGTTGGGGGTCGATCTTGGCGAGCAAGGAAGCAGAAGCAGGAAGAAAGAGCACCAAGCGATGGAGTGCTCTGGTACAAGCCATGTAAAAGAGGGTCTCTTCTTCTTCCTGGTACTGATCGGCCGCAATCAGCACGGCGTCGAATTCCAACCCCTTAGCCAGGTAGGAAGGGATGATGACCGTTCCGCGCGTCAGATGCTGTTCTTCTTTGCTGAGGAAACGGACCGGGACCAGCTCTTTCAACTGCTGGTACAGGGACTGGCCTTGCCGGGCGGTTTTGGTGATCACGGCAAGCGAACCCCATCCTTCGGCCTGCAGGGCCTGGATCTTCTCCGCAATGGCAACCGGAAGGTGCCCGGCTTCATTCACCTTGACGAGCAAGGGCGGCTGTCCGGGCCGGTTAATAAACTCTGCCTGTTTCTCCGCCGGCAAAAGCTGATTGGTAAAAGCGGTTAATTCTCTGGTCGCCCGGTAGCTTTTATTGAGCGTAAAGAGTTTGGAAGAGCGTTCTTTAAAGACCGCCTGGATCTCCGCGAAGGAGGCCGGGTATTGCCGCGGGTGGATCGCTTGGTTGCGGTCTCCGAGGATGGTAAAGGTCGCCGCCGGGAACATTTCGTTGAAGACCTTATAATGAAGAAGGGTATAATCTTGAGCTTCATCAATAATTACGTGTTTAATCTGCCGGGCGGCGGGAAAGCCTTCGATCTTACCCTGGAAATAAAGGTAAGGGGCCAGCTCCTCCGCGCGCAGTTTTTCCAGTTCCAGTGTATACAGGGTTTCCCTTCTGAGCTGGTCAATCGAGGGCGGTAGCGCGATCCCGGCGGCGAGTTTTCGCCAGAGTTCGTCCTGGGCGAAGAGTTCCTTATAAAGTTTGAAAGTGTCGACTTTCCAGGACCGGATCTCTTGCCAGGCGGGCAGCAGGTCTTGTCTGGTCGCCAAACGGCTGCGGGCTTTCCGCTCCTTCTCCGTCAGAATGCTCCGTTCCGCGGCCAGCGTCTTCCGGTAATATTCCATTCTGGCTTTGGCCAGCGGACGGAGGAGGTAGAACGCCCGGCGTTGGATCTGGTTCAACCTTTTTTTCAGGGGCAGGTAAGCAAAGTCATGCTGAAAAAGCTTCCGGAGTTGTTCCTTACTAAGGATGACCTTATCCAGGAATTTAAGATCGTTAAAGGAGAAGCCGTGCGTTGATAAATGCTGGATATAACGTTCGAGAAGAGTGATGAACGCGGGGGATGATTTAAAATAGATGTTTTCCGCCCGGAGTTGGTCTTGATCGGTGGCGGTCCCGGAAAAGATGGCCTCCAGTTGCGTATAAAAATCCTCAATCGTCAGGTTGGCCGGTAACCGCTTCTCCGCCAACTCCTGAAAGGTAATACTGGCCACCGGTTCTTCCCCCAGTTCAGGAAGGACATTGCCGATATAATCAGTGAACAGGCGGTTGGGGGAGAAGATCAGGATATTTTTACTGGTGAGCGCATCCCGTTCTTTGTAGAGGTAATAGGCGGCACGGTGCAACGCGATTGAAGTTTTACCGCTGCCGGCCGGCCCCTGGACCAAAACGATCTGGTGCTGCTCATCCCGGATCACCTGGTTTTGTTCCCTTTGAATACTGGTGACGATTGTCCGCATCTTCTCGTCGGTCTGTTGACTTAAAATCTCCTGCAGAATCTCGTCATCGATCTTTAAATTACTGTCAAGCATGTAGATTAAACGGCCGTTTTCAATCTTGAACTGCCGTTTGAGAGTGAGGTCACCAGTGATCTTTCCGGCCTGGCACCAGTAGTACACCGGGCCTAATTCGAAATCATAAAACAGGCTGGCCACGGGGGTACGCCAGTCGTAGACCAGGGGTTTGCCATCAGGGGTGAACAAAGAGCCGATCCCGATATAGATCTGCTCGGGTTGGGATGCGCCGGTTTCCCGGAAATCAATCCGTGCAAAATAAGGGGAGGCCAGCATTTTTTGGAGTTTATAGACCAAGCGCCGTGTGTTGGCCAGAGCCATTTCGGCGTGGCGCAACTGATTGACCTGCTGGGACAGGTTGACCGCGGAATCGAAACTGGTTACGACACGGGGGCCTTCCTCCCACACTGACTTTCTTTCAGTGAAGACGTTTTTCTGTATTTTATTTAAGAACTGCACTTTTTCCGTGAATTGCCGTCGGACTTCGGTTAAGACACTTCTTAAGCGGCTTTCTTCATAACTACGGTCAGAAACGTTGCTCCTCATAGTTCCTCCTTAGGCCGGTTCCGTCGTTTCTGTTTTCAGCGGTTCCATTATGGTATAATGACATCAGTCATGGGTTCTCCTTAATTACATTCATTTATTATAACAAAAATTTTCTCCCGCTCCAACCTTAGTCATCTTTGGGAGAAAGAAAGGTTCTCCCTGGGAACTGGTTGCTTATAAAGTCATACGCCGGGCGGAAAGCGGACAAGCTATCCCAAGAAAAGGATGGTAAAAACCAAATCCGCCAGGGAAAACAGGCTAATGGCGTAGGCGCTTTCCCCGGCATGAAGAGATAAGATGAACTACCGGGCAGGATTCGATGTTTTAAAGAAAGGAGAGGTCGGCATCGAAGTTTTAAAACTGATCGCCCTTGACCTTGATGGTACGTTATTGCGAAAGGACAAAACGATTGGTCCGGCGACGCAACGGTTGCTTCACGAGCTCTACCGGCGGGGGATCGCGATTACGATCGCGACCGGCCGGATGTATCATTCCTCGCAACATGTCCAGGATCTTTTAGGATTTCCACTGAACTTCATCTGTACTGATGGTGCATATTTACGTCCGGCCTTGGCTGACCGCCCGGTGTTGCAGACCATTCCACCGTCGATCGTGAAAGCCGTATTATATACCCTTCGCGAGGCGTTGGATGCGCTTTATCTGGTGAGTAATGACCGGCTCTATACCCGGGCCGCCGCACCCAATCCCGGGATTAGAGCATGGGGGTTCGCCCTTTCCTGTTGTTGTGATTGCCCGACACTGGAAGCACTGGAACAAGTCGAGCAGATGATCATCATCGACCGGGCCCCAAAGGCGCGCGGTATTTATAAAGCGCTGAGTACCGCCTTGCCGGGGCTCCCGCTCGAGATGAGTCCTTCCTTGCGTCCCGGATATTATCAGTTGGTGATTCGTCCCCCGGGGGTGGACAAAGGGAGTGGCTTATCCCAGATGGCCAAGGCTTTAGGAATCAGCATCTCCGCGACGATTGCCTTTGGCGACTGGTTGAATGATCTTCCCCTCTTCCGTGTGGCCGGCCTTGCGGTGGCGCCGGCCAATGCCGTCCCGGAAGTGAAGGCCCAGGCCGGAATCGTCTCCGCACGCTCGAATGATCAGGATTTTATCGCGTTTGAGCTTGAAAAACTGCTGGCCGAGCGGAAGATCATCGCTTAAACCGTTAGCTGCGGGTGTGGCAAAAAAGAGGCTGTGCTTCGACAGCCTCTTTGCTTGATGTTAAAGCGTTTTATATTTTATCAGCTTCACCAAGTCAATTATGCATCGTGAATAAATCGGTTAGTCAAGCTTTGTCTCCATGACGGCAACGGCCAGGCGGACCGCCGCCTCAACATCATTCATGTCCACCATTTCCGACGGGGTGTGGAGGTAACGGCACGGAATGGAGATCACACCGGACGGGACCCCCTCCTTGGTGAGATGGATCGCGCCGGAGTCGGTCCCGCCGAAGGGTAAGACCTCGAACTGATATGGGATCTTATTCTTGACGGCAAGACCGGTGAGGAGATCCTTCACCTTGGGATGGGTGATGAGGGAATTGTCCTTGACCTTGATTGCCGCGCCGTGCCCCAATTTAATGGCCAGCCTTTCCGCCTCCGGGGTGTCCCCGGTCCCGGTGACGTCGATTGCGATCCCGTAATCCGGTTCGATCCCGAACGCGGCCGTCCGGGCGCCCCGCAGGCCGACCTCCTCCTGGACGGTGAAGGTACAGTAGAGATCATTTTGCGGTTTGGTGACCCGTTTCAGGGCTTCAATCAAGATCGCGCAGCCGATCCGGTCGTCCAGGGCTTTTGCCACAATCCGGTCGCCGAGGTCACAAAATTCATGGTAATAAGTGGCGACCGACCCGACCATAACTTTCTGGCGCGCTTCTTCCGCAGAACGGGCGCCGATATCAAGGTATAGTTTACTCAGCGTCAGTTTCTCATTCTCTTCCAGTTTTTCCACGCCGAAGACCCCGATCGTTCCATTGGTGAAGCGGGCGCGTTGTCCCACCAGGCGCTGGGGATTGATCCCGCCGACATTACCAAAACGGAGAAATCCTTGCTCATCGATGTCGGTGACGATGATCCCGATCTCATCCATATGGGCGGCCAGGAGAACCTTGGTCTTTCCGCCGTGTTTGACGGCGATCAGGTTCCCCAGTTTGTCTTCGTATATTTCATCGACGGAACTGGCGATCTCTTCTTTGATCACGGCGCGAACCTGCTCTTCCCGGCCGGAGGGCGAACTGATGGAGGTTAACTTGCGGATTAACTCTTTCATGCCGGTAACCCCTTTCTTTCAATGCTTTTTAAAAACGCATCGGCAAGTTTGACCGTATTTTCGAAGTCATCCAAGCTCAGGACCGAGACCGGAGAATGGATATACCGGCAGGGAACGGAGAGCGTACCGGCGATGATGCCGGTCCGGGTCAGGTTGATCGCCCCGGCTTCCGTGCCTCCGGTGGTAGCTTCCCGCCACTGGAACGGGATCTGAGCTTCGTTCGCAGTTTCCACCAACCGGTCAAGCAATGCCTGGTTGACAATGACCGTCCGGTCCATAAACGTAATCGCCGGTCCCCGGCCGAGACGGGTCGATTGCTGGTGCTTTTTGGCGGTGGGCAGATCGCCGGCGGAAGTTCCTTCAAAGACTAAGGCCAAATCCGGGTTGATCCCATAGGCGGCGACGGTGGCGCCGCGCAAACCGACTTCTTCCTGCACGGTGAAAGCATAATACAGGGGGAAAGCGTATTCCTTCTCCAACAGGTGGAGGAGGATGGCGCAGCCCACCCGGTTGTCCAAGGCCTTTCCTTTAAAGAGCCGGTCACCGAACTCTTCGGCTTTGACATCAAAGGCGGCGACATCACCGATCTGGACCATTTCTTCCGCTTCTTTTTGGTCGCGCGCGCCGATATCAACAAAGAGAGCGGAGAGTTTGACCGGCTTCTCCCGTTCTTCCTTTTCCTGCAGGTGGATTGGTTTGGCGCCGATCACACCGGGAATCCGCTGCTCGCCGATGACAACCCGTTTCGCCAGTAAGACCCGTTCGTCGATCCCACCCAAAGGTTTAATCTTCAACAAGCCGCTGGAGTCGATCCCGACAACCATCAGGCCCACCTCATCCATGTGGGCGCTGAGCATTATTTTCGGCCCCGGTTTTTTACTTCCCTGGACAGCCAGGAGATTGCCGAGATGGTCAGTGTAGATGCTCTCCACTTTGTCTTGAATCCGGCCCCGCAGATAGGACCGGACCGCCTCTTCACGGCTGGAAACGCCGTTTAATTCCGAGAGCTCTTTTAGTAGCATTTTAATCCCTCCACGAATGCACGGTCGATCCGCATGATAAATTCAGCGAGCAGCCGGCTTGTTTCGGTAAGATCTTTCAGGGAGACAGTTTCGACCGCAGTATGCATGTAGCGGAGCGGGATGGAGACCAGTCCGGTGGCTACCCCGGCCCGGGCAATCTGCAGGGCGTAGGCATCAGTACCGCGGGGGGTAACCTCCGCTTCTACCTGGTATTTAATATTGGCCGCTTCCGCTGCTTCCTTTAAGGTTTTAAAGATCTGCGGGTGGACCTGCGGACCGGTGACAATGACCGGGCCTTTCCCCAATTTAAAGGCCTCATATTCAGTCAGGCCGGGCATCTCCCCGTGGGTGACATCGAGTGCGATCCCAAGGTCGGGATTGAGCCCGTAGGAACTGACAAAGGCCCCCCGGACCCCCAGTTCTTCTTGGACGGTTACCACCGCGGCCACCTCGGCTTGGTGATGGAGGTCCTTTAAGCGGCGGAGGCAGTCGACCATGGCGACCACACCAGCCCGGTCATCCATTGCCTTGCCCGTATACAGCCCGTTCTTCAGGGCACAACAATCCCGGCGGAAGGTAACCGGGTCGCCGATCTGCACCAAAGCGCGGACCTTTTCTTCCGGCAACCCCAGATCAATCATCAGGTCCTGGAGTTTGACCGCCTTGTTCTTTTCTTCCGGTTCCTGGAGATGGGGCGGTTTCGCCCCGATGATCCCCGGCAGATTTTCCCGCCCGTGCACGATCACCTCTTGACCAAGGAGGACGCGCTGGTCAATCCCGCCCACGGTGGAAAAACGGAGAAATCCCTGGTCGATCTCTGAGACGATGAGGCCGATCTCATCAAGATGCGCGGCTAACATCAGGCGCGGGGGGTGAGGACCTTGGCCTTGCTTCCGGAGAATGATGTTGCCGAGGCGGTCCCGGGAGAAGTCCGTAATCCACTGGACACCCTCCCCCTGCGTGAACAGATCGGTAATGATCTGCGCGGCGCGGTCTTCGCGCCCGGAGATACCTGCGGCGTTGGATAATTCCGTCAATAGCGTTTCCAGATTCATATGCCGGCCTCCTTTCTTCTAACTTTCTTTATTATAATCCTTTTTCTTGTTAATGTAGAGGGGAAATGCCCCAAATTATTTCCCCTACTGATCTAATTGTTCGATACAGTTGCTTATATAGCTTGGCGTATATTTTTTTGAGAAAAAAATTCAAACCGGGGTGTGAACCCCGGCTTTAAAGCGCGTGCAGTTTAATTATTGTGCCTGAATAACCAGGCCCGTAACTGTTTGAGGTCGGTATCGTGATGGTTCCGATTGGCCTGGCGGAGGGCTTCCAGTTCCTTGAGGCGTTCCGGATTCGTCTTGAAATAGAGTATGAGGTTATGGATGATGTTCATGGTCGGGGGAGTAATGTAATGTTCAATCCCTTCCACCTGCTCGTCAACCCCGACTTTCGTCTGGAGTAAACGTAAGAACTCTTTTAAAGTTTCATCCCGCCAGACCAGGAATTCGCCGTAACGTAACCCCTTGGGCGTCAGGGCAATATTCCGGTATTTTTCATAAACGATAAACTGTGCTTCGTCCAGTTTTTTGATCATCCGGGTTACCGAGGAGGGCTTGACCTGGATCGCTTTTGAGAGATCGATGGGGCGGATATAACCTTGTTCTTGAATGATCCGGTAGAACATCTCCAGATAATCTTCCATGCTTTCCGTTAAAAAAATCATTATTAACTCCTTTGTTTAGCGAAATATCATCATTTTAGCCTATGCTAAGACCAGGGAAAAAAGAACCGGAGGGGCAGTAAACGGTCCGGTCTTAAAGCGGACTGACGGTGATTAACCTGCTGACTTCGGAGCGGAGGGCAATCACTGCCCCTCGAATCCCGTAAGCGACCGGGTCGCCGGCTGGGCTGCGCCGGATGACCTCTACGACCGTATCCGGAATTAACCCTAGATCTAACAGGCGACTGCGGATTAAACCTTCAGCCTGCAAAGAAATCACCTTCCCACGCCCTCCGACCGGCAATTGGGCAAGATTGATCTTTTCCGCCACCGGCCTGCGACCTCCTTCCGTGTTAACCTTCAGGTTCATTGTTTAGCAAGGGAAAAACTTCTAAGAAAAGGGAAACAGATTTGTCGCGGACTAACTGATCATAGAATATGTCCGCGTGTGGTTAAAAGTGCAGACCTTAGGGATGGATACTGCAGAAGTAATATTATTACCGAGAACCAAGGCCAAAAAATTTTCTCTGGGGTGATTTGGCGGAAAGGAAACGACTCATCGATGTCGAACTCAGTTCTACAAGGATTGAAAGGAGGAAAGTGTAAAATGGTTAAACGTTCTTATTACTTTTGTTATCGCCATCTTGTTTGTCCTGATTGCCGGTCAGCTTTGTCACGCCGCAACGCTTGGCGGTGGCGCCCGGGCTGTCGGAATGGGGGGCGCCTATACTGCCGTTGCTGATGATGGTGCAGCAGCCTATTGGAATCCGGCCGGGATTACACAGGTAAAATTTGGTTTGATGCCAACCGTAGGGGTACAAGGGAAGATTAGTGAAATCCAAGAAGTAATCTTCAATCAGGAATTTACGGACTTGGATGGTTATCTGAGAGTAAACTACGGCGCCGGCTTAACCTTGCGGTCGTTTGGCTTGAATGTCTTTGGTGAGTTCAACGGCCATGTTGCGCAAATAAGTGGACAACCCGTATTGGTGCTTGACCATGTGATGCGGAGTAACCTGACGCTTGCGAAGGAGTTTACCGGGTTGTTGGCCGTCGGGGTGAACGCCAAATATGTTTCCGTCAAAACAGATACGATCGATGCCCTGAATGAGGTGGCCAGTCTTGGCAAAGGGTCCGGTTTTGCCGTTGATTTAGGGGCAATGGCGAAAGTGGGGAAACTGGTGCGGGTTGGCGCCGTCCTTAAGGATTACCCACTGACGAAGATAAAACTGGATAATGATCAGGTTTACGAGTTGCCGACGCGGGTAGCGTTCGGTGGCGCTGTGAAGGTTCCGCTCCTGGGGACGCTGGTGGCGCTCGATCTGGAAAAACCGTTTAAGGGTGAAGAAACAGACTTTCTTTACCGCTTCGGCGTCGAACAACCAATCTTCGGTTTTGTTTTCCTGCGCGCCGGGGGCTATAAAGAGGAAGAAAACCTTAATTTCACGGCCGGTCTGGGGTTAAAGTTGGGCCCGGTCGTGGTGGATACCGCCGCCGCTTTGAACAAGGAAAATCCGGTTTATCAAGCTGCCCTGGGTCTCAAGTTTTAAGCATTATCCTGGTACGATCAGAAAAAGAACCGCCGCTGGCGGTTCTTTTTTAATAACTGCCTTGTGGATAAAGAGGAAAATATGACACCAGGTATCAGAATAAACCCGTTATATTGTGAACATTGTACGGAGTTTATGCCAAGGAACAGCTATTCCTGGCTAATCTTTAAACTTATATCCAGCGCGGGTGCCGAATGGGTGATCATGCCTGCCGAAATAATATCGACGCCGCTGGCGGCAATCGCCCTGATATTCTCGGGGGAGACATTCCCCGAGGCCTCAACGATCGCCTGGCCGTTGATCAGGCGGACCATCTCTGCCATTAACTCCGGAGCCATGTTATCCAACATAATGATATCCGCTTTGGCGGCCAGGGCCTCCCGCACCTGCTCTTCGGTCTCCACTTCCACTTCGATCTTCATTGTGTGCGGAACCATGGCGCGCACTTTTTCCACGGCGGGTTTGATCCCCCCACAGGCGGCGATATGGTTATCTTTGATTAAGATCGCATCGGCCAGGTTAAAACGGTGGTTATAACCGCCGCCTACGCGGACGGCGTATTTTTGAAAGAGCCTTAGTCCGGGGATGGTTTTGCGCGTATCAACAACCCGGACATGGGGAAAATCAGCGACCAGTTCTACCAAGTGCCGGGTGCAGGTCGCCACCCCGGAGAGATGCTGGAGAAAATTAAGGGCAACACGTTCCCCGCTCAGCAGGTCTTTAACCGGACCGGAAACCACGGCGAGCAGGTCCCCGGGACCAACCAGCGAACCGTCGGGATGATATATGTTGAGAAAAATTCCTGGATTAAGTTGCCGGAAGACTTCTTCAACCAATGCCCACCCACAGATCACCCCCGGCGCTTTTGCAATAAACCGGCCGGTTCTAGTGACGCCTGGGGGGATGGTTAATTCGGAGGTGAGGTCACCGATTCCCAGATCTTCGCGGAGCGCCAGACTTACCAGCTCCGTACAGGCCTGTTTTGGTGGATTAACCATCGTGTGCACCTCTCTTTTCATGAACTTAACGAATGCGGATCGCGTTACCTCGGCGTTGACGGCGAGGGAAAAAAGTCACCAGTGCCAATGGAAGGGAGAGATCGCGGAGAGCATCTCCGTTTTGCCGGGGTAATGGAGAAGACGTTTCTGCCAGTTTGGGTCGGGATCCGGATAGTCGGCACGGTAATGACTGCCCCGGCTCTCGGTTCTTTGGAGGGCGGCGTTTGCGATGAGCCGGGCGATCAGGCGCATATTTTGCAACTCTAAGTATTCACGGTTCAAAACCGGTTCTTGCCGGGCAACGACCGGGGCAAGGAGTTGAACGGCGGTCAGCAGATCCGCCTCCCGGCGAATGATCCCGAGTTTTGCGGCGGCCAGTTTCTTTAATGCTTTCCGGTCTGCTTCCACCTGTTCCGGAGCGGTTTCGGCGGGAAGATTAACCTCCAGCTCCGGAGGGACCGGGAGGGCGGCATGTTCCTGGCCGGCGAGGAGCGTATAAATCCGGTGGCCAAAGACCAGACCATCTAGTAAGGAATTGCTGGCTAAGCGGTTGGCGCCGTGCACCCCGGGGCAGGCGACTTCGCCGCAGGCGAAAAGGTTTGGTAAGGCGGTTCGGCCGTAAAGATCCGTTGCAATGCCACCCATCATATAGTGCATGGCCGGAGCGACCGGAATCGGTTCCTTGGTTATATCAAGGCCATAAGCCAGACAAGTATCATAGATATTGGGGAAACGGGATTTGATCCGGGAAGGCTCCAAAGCTGATAAGTCGAGATAAACGTGGTCGGTGCCGGTCTTCTCCATTTCGGCCAGTAAACAACGGGAAACAATATCGCGGGGGGCTAACTCCGCTGCTCCATGGTAAGCAGGCATGAAGCGGATTCCCTGTTGATTACGGAGAATCCCGCCTTCCCCGCGGACGGCTTCGGTAATCAGAAAGCGTGGCGCCCCCGGCAGGTACAGGGCAGTGGGGTGAAATTGCACAAATTCAAGGTCGGCTAAAGGGGCGCCGGCCCGGAAGGCGATCGCCAGGCCGTCGCCGGTTGCCACTTCGGGGTTGGTGGTGTCTGTATAGATTTGTCCACAACCACCGGTCGCCAAGACTGTCGCCTTAGCAAGGAAACCATGGCGGCGGCCGGCCGGGTCGATGGCAAGTGCCCCATAACAGCGTCCTCCGGCAGTCAAGAGGGCGGCGACAAACATATTTTCCACGAACTTAATCCGGGGATTGGCCAGAACCTGTTTGATCAGGGTATGGCTGATCTCGCGCCCAGTAGCATCACCGTCCGCATGGAGTACGCGTGGGTAGTGATGGGCGGCTTCCCGGGTTAAAGCGAGTTTTCCGGCTTGTGTATCAAAAGGGACCCCTAATTCCATTAGTTCTTTGATCCGTGCCGGGCCCTCGTTGACCAGGACCGTTACCGCGTCCGGGAGACAAAGCCCGGCGCCGGCGGTTATTGTATCTTGAAAGTGCAGTTCCGGCGAGTCGCCAGGGTCAATCGCGGCGGCGATCCCCCCTTGCGCATAGCTGGTATTACTTTCCACCAAGGTATCCTTGGTCAGTAACGTAACTTCGCCCAACTCGGAGAGTTTCAGTGCAGTATAAAGGCCGGCAATCCCACTGCCGATGATTAGATAGGCTGTGCTTTGCAGGCCGTTGGCGGATATTTTCATCGATCAAGGAGCCCCCTTGTTGATAAAAGTGGGAGTAGCTGTTGCGAGGGCGAACCGTCAACTCAGGGCCAGCATCCGTTCCAAGGCCAACCGGGCGCGGGTCCGGACCAGTTCGGGAACGGTAATGACCGGTTCCATCCGGCGAAGCGCCGCTACCACCTCTTTTAAAGTTGTTTTTTTCATATTCGGACAGATTAGACCTGGCGAGAGCAGGTAAAACTTTTTATCCGGGTAGCGCTTTTTTAAACCATGGATGACGCCCATTTCCGTACCGATAATAAAAGTAGAAGCTGGGATCTTACCAGCCTGCTCAATGATCTGTTTTGTACTGCCGACAAAATCGGCATGGGCAACCACTTCCGGGGGACATTCAGGGTGGATCAACACCTTGGCATCCGGGTGGGCTGCTTTGGCTTTTTTTACTTCTTCCACGGTGACCCGGTGGTGGGTGCGGCAAAAACCGGGCCAGAAATGAAACTTCTTCTCCGGCACCTGTGCGGCGACGTAACCCCCTAAGTTTTGGTCAGGCAGAAAAATAATCTCCTCTTCTTTTAAAGAACGAACCACTTTGACCGCGTTTGATGAGGTACAACAGATATCGCTTTCGGCTTTGACGGCGGCCGAGGTATTGACATAAGCAACAACGGCAGCCTTGGGATATTTCTGCCTCCATTCCCGGACGGTTTCGGGATCCGCCATTTCGGCCATGGGACAACCGGCATCCGGGGCCGGCAGCAGGACAGTCTTTTCCGGGGAAAGCAGGGCGGCGCTTTCCGCCATGAAATGGACGCCACAGAAGACAAGGACCTGATGAGGGGTAGTTGCTGCCAAGCGACTGAGTTCCAAAGAATCGCCAACAAAATCTGCAATGTCTTGAACTTCATCAATCTGATAAGTATGGGCTAAAATGAGGGCGTTGGCTTTTGCTTTCAACTCTTGGATTTCTTGTTTTAAATCAAGGGAGGACATATTTTACCACCTCTTCAGGTTTAATTTTACCGTTATTTTGGGGTTTGTCAATTCTATCGTAACCATCTGAAAAGAGCTTAACACTAACTTTACCTTAAAAAGGGTTCACTTCACATCCTCCGTCTTCTGCAGTAAAATTGATGTAGAAAGAAGGGGAGATTGATGGCCGATAAGTTAATCTTAAAAAACATGATCTTCTACGGATATCATGGCGTTTACGCTGCGGAAAAAGAATTGGGGCAACGAATTGAGGTTGATGTGGAGATGGAGCTTGCGCTTCATGCCGCCGGTGTGAATGATGACCTGGAAACGACCATTAATTATGCAGAGGTATACAGTTTAATCAAAGAACTTGTGGAAGAGAAGGATTTTAATTTAATCGAGGCCCTTGCCCATGCAATTGCCGAGGCGATTTTGTCCACGTATTCCCTTACGGAAATAACCGTCCGGGTGAGAAAGCCAAACCCGCCGGTCGGGGGCGTCATGGACTATTTTGCCGTCGAGATTAACCGCCGGCCGGATTCGGGGTGGCCCTTAGAAAACGTCTGATTTAAGTGGCGGAGGGGATCCGCCTGGGTGTTGCTTAAATTGGATACCGCCTTTTTCCGGGGAGCCGGGTCGGGAAAGACCGGCCAAAAACCAAAGCCTTCACAAGGGGAGAAGGCTTTTTTTATGCCTGAAACCAGGGTTTTTTCGGGAATTATTGCCTGGAAAGCGGGGAAGAATAAGCCTACAAGAGCGGCTTTCTGCCAAAGGAGGGCATTTTATCCAACAGAAGCCCGGAAGGAGTGAACGGATGAAAATTCTGATGTTAAGTTGGGAGTTTCCACCGAAAGTGGTCGGTGGGATTGCTCCCCATGTTCATGATCTTTCCCTTTCCTTACATGAACAGGGACAGGAGGTTTCCGTCCTGACCATCGGGACGCCGGAGACTGCAGAAGAGCAGAACTGGAAAGGGGTTAACGTTTACCGCGTTAAATCCAGTAACCCCCATCCGCCGGATTTTATCTCTTGGGTCTTACAGTTTAACCTTAATTTAGTGGAAAAAGCGGTCCGGTTGCTCCAGGAAGGCGCCGATTTTGATCTGATCCATGCCCATGACTGGCTGGTTGCTTACGCCGGAAAAATGCTCAAACATGCGCTGAGAAAACCGTTGGTGGCCACGATCCATGCCACCGAATGGGGAAGAAATAACGGGCTCCACAATGACCTGCAACGTTATATCAGCGATGTGGAGTGGTGGCTGGCCTATGAAGCCTGGCGGATCATCTGTTGCAGCCGCTACATGTTTAACGAACTGCAGAATATTTTCCAGCTCCCGAAAGACAAACTAAGAATTATCCCCAACGGGGTCTATCCGGAAACCTTCCGGAGTGTCCCCCCAGGGTTTGCTTCGATCCGGGACCAGTATGCCGCTCCGGATGAGAAGATCATTTTTTATGTCGGCCGGCTGGTAATTGAGAAAGGACTGGATCAACTTTTAGAGGCGGCACCGCGTATTCTTGCGGCCGATCCGCAAGTAAAGTTTGTGATTGCCGGGAAAGGTCCTTATGCCGAAGATCTTCATGCCAAAGCCAAGCAACTCGGGATTTACGAAAAATGCTACTTTACCGGGTTCATTGATGACCAGACCAGGAACGCTCTCTTTCGGGCGGCGGCCGTCGCTGTTTTCCCCAGTTTGTATGAGCCGTTCGGGATTGTCGCGTTGGAAGCAATGGCCGCCGGAACACCGGTGGTCGTGACCGACACCGGAGGCCTGGGCGAAGTGGTACAACACGGGAAAAACGGACTGAAAGCGATGGCCGGCAACCCGGCCTCGCTGGCGGAGAATATCATCTGGATGCTCTCTTACCCCGAACAAGCCCGGGCGCTGAGTGCACAGGCTTCCCGGGATGTCGAAACCGAGTATAACTGGGAGAAGATTGCCAGGGCAACGATCCGGGTTTATCAGGAAGTAGAGGAGGAATACCAGCGGTCGCCGTGGCGGTGGACGCCGGCCGGCCACCGCGCGCCGTTTGCGCAGTCCGGTATGGACGCGACGGATCCTTATGACCGGTATACTCCGGTCGCCAGAGAGGCAACTCCGGTTTAAGAATAAGCATGGGAGGAAGTGAGGATTAAACTTGAAAGCAATTGTAATGGCTGGGGGAAAGGGGACAAGACTAAAACCGCTCACCTGCAAACAGCCAAAACCGATGGTGCCGGTGGCCGGCCGGCCGATGATGGAATACATCATCGAACTGTTAAAAAGGTACAACTTCACGGAGATCGGTGTCACCCTGTTTTATCTTCCGGAGCTGATTGTGAATCATTTTGGTGACGGGAAGGATTTCGGGGTTTCCCTCCAATATTTTGTGGAAGAGACACCCTTGGGGACCGCCGGAAGTGTAAAGAACGCCGAAGAATTTCTCGATCAAACATTCTTGGTGATCAGCGGTGATGCCTTGACCGATATTAACCTGGCGGAGGCTTTGGCTTTTCACCGGGAGCGCAAAGCGCTCGTTACGATTGTCCTGACGAAGGTGAGTAACCCGTTGGATTACGGGGTGGTCATCACCGGGGCTGACGGGAGGATTAAACGCTTCCTCGAGAAACCGGGCTGGGGCGAAGTGTTCAGCGATACGGTCAATACCGGTATTTATCTCATCGAACCGGAAGTTTTCCGGTTTTACGAGAAGAATAAAGCGGTCGATTTTAGCAAGGATCTTTTCCCCGCTCTCCTGGCCGCCGGACAACCGCTCTATGGGTATGTGGCCGGCGGCTACTGGTCCGATGTCGGCAACCTCAATCAATACCGGCAAGCCAACTATGATTTACTGGCCGGGAAGATTCAGTTTAAGCCGCCGGGGCAGGAGATCGCCCCTGGCATTTGGGCGGGCGAGGGGACGGAGATTGATCAGGAAAGCAGTTTGGAACCACCGCTGGTCTTGGGGAAATATGTCCGGGTGTGTAAAGGGGCAAAGATCGGAGCCTACAGTGTGATTGGCGACCACTGCTTGGTGAATGAGCAAGCTTCGCTCAAACGCTCGATCCTGTGGAACCATAACTATCTTGGTTATGAAACCGAGCTCAGAGGAGCGATCCTCGCCCACCATAACCACCTCAAATCTTGTGTGGCCGTCTACGAGGGCGCCGTTCTGGGCGAAGGCTGCACGGTCGGTTCTAAGGCTGTGATTAAACCGGAGATTAAAATCTGGCCGGAGAAATATATCGAAAGCGGTTCCGTGGTCAATTCCAGTCTGGTCTGGGGACTCCGCTGGGGAACCACCCTCTTTGGCCGGCAGGGGATCGAAAAGATTGCCAATTTGGAGTTTACACCGGAGTTTGCCGCGAGATTGGGGGCGGCAGTGGGAACGATCTTGCCAGAGAAAAGCCACCTTGTTGTCAGCACCGATCATTTCCTCCCGACCAGGGTACTGAAGACAGCTTTTGTTTGCGGTTGTTTAGGGGCGGGGGTTAATGTTTACGATTTGGGGGTGATGACGACAGCGGTGGCCAGGCACGCCGTTGTCTTGCTCCAAGCGAAATCAGGCGTCCACCTGCGTCTTTCTCCGCTGAATGGCGAAAACATGCGCGTGGAGTTTATCGACGGGCAAGGATTAACGATCAACCGCGATCTGGAAAGAAAGTTGGAACAAGCCTTTTTCACCGAAGAATTCCGGCATATGCCGGCGGAGCATCTGGGCGCAATCATCCGGGTGGACGAGGCCCACCGCCATTACCTGGAAGAGATTATGAAAGTGACCGCGGCGGAGACGATTAAACAAGCTGCTTTCCGCGTGGTCGTGGCTTATGATGAGGGGGCGGTTTCGCTTGTCCTTCCGGCGCTTTTGTCCGGCCTGGGTTGTGAGATCTTAACTTACAGACCGGAAGGCGCCTCCCGGTTGCGCCCCTGGAGTCTGCCGGAACGGACGGCCTGGGCTGCCGAGCTTGCGCAACAGGTGAAGAGGGAAGGAGCCGACCTGGGGGTAGTGATCGACCAAAACGGGGAGCACCTGATTCTGGTTGACGAAAAGGGACGGATCCTCAAAGAGGAACAACTGCTCGCCTTGCTCGCTCTGGGGATACTTAAATACTCACCGGTGAAGACAATTGCGGTCCCGGTGACAGCGCCGCACTTTTACGAGGAGGTCGTCCACGCCTACCAAGGAAAGGTGGTGCGGACAAAGGCAAATCCCCGCGCCCTCATGGAAAAAGTAGTCGAGGAACGGTTGTTTCCGGGTGGTCATGAGCGGACGCATTTTCAACCGGCGTTCGACGGGATCTATTCCCTGGCCAAGCTTCTGGAATTGATGGCGCAGGAAAAAGTCGGTCTTTCGGAGTTGGTGGCGGCGCTTCCTCCTTATTATACGGCGCAGAAAGCGGTCGATTGTTCTTGGGAGGATAAAGGGCGGATTATGCGCAGCCTCTTCGAAGAGAATAAAGAGAAAAGGATCGAGATCATCGACGGGCTTAAAGTCTATCATGAGCAAGGCTGGGCCTTGGTCCTTCCTGATGCGGAAGAGCCGGTCTTTCAGGTATACAGCGAAGCCGGTTCGCAAGAAGAAGCGGAGACCCTTACCAGTTTGTACTCGAACCGGATTAGTGAGCTTAAACTACAGAGTTAACGGTCAAAGCTAGCCAATTAGAGCGCAGGATGCACGCGGCCGGGGAAAGTTGCCGGAGAAACGGATGCTTACCGGCAACCTTCGCCCCGGTTTTTCTTTTTTTTGGCGACATCTTGACAGAATACTAGTAATTACCGGGAGGAGAAAGGATCTCCTTCACGAAATTAATACCATGGGAAAGAGGGTCACTTCTCTAGGGGCCAAGGTTGGGGTTGTCTGCAGAGCCGTTTCCGATCAGGTATCCACCCGCTTGGAGCAAAGCACACCGTAAAAAATTCGTTCTCCGTCAGCATAAAATAACAGAAGGTCAAAGTTCCGGGTAGTATTGGGGGAAGTTGAAGATGCAGTTGATCAATTTTGTCATCATCACCGGGATCTCCGGAGCGGGAAAGTCGGAAGCCATGAAGGCTTTTGAAGACTTGGGGTATTTCTGTGTTGACAACCTGCCGCCGGTCTTTCTCCCCAAATTTGCTGAGCTTTGCGCACAATCTGAAGGTCGGATTAATAAAATAGCACTGGTAGTTGATATCCGTGGCGGAGACTTTTTTGACAGTCTTTTTTCCTCCCTTGAAGCGCTGGAGGAAGCGGGTTACAGCTATCAGATCCTTTATTTGGAGGCCAGTGACGAAGTTCTGATCCGGCGGTTTAAGGAATCCCGTCGCCGTCATCCGCTCTCCGGCGAGGGGCGAATCCTTGACGGGATCAAAGCCGAAAAATCACGGTTGGAGAAACTAAAGGGAAAAGCCTCCTTGATCATTGATACCAGCAACCTGACCGTTCATCAGTTACGGGAAGAGATTACCGCGCGCTTTAGTGAGTTAGAGCAGCGGGAAAAGATGATCATCACGATTGTTTCGTTTGGGTTCCGGAACGGGTTGCCGCTTGATGCGGACCTTATTTTTGATGTGCGCTTCCTGCCCAACCCGCACTACGTCGACTCTTTAAAAGAGTTGGACGGCAACTACCAGGAAGTTGCTGATTACGTCTTAAAATGGCCGGTGACGGCGAAGTTTTTAACCGAACTCTACCGCTTTATGGAGTTTTGCCTTCCGCAGTATATCAATGAAGGACGGTTACAATTGGTGATCGGGATTGGCTGCACCGGAGGGAAACACCGCTCGGTGACGATCGCCAACCAACTGCGGGAGTTTCTGAAAGCTAAAGGGTATAAAGTTCTGGTTGAACACCGTGATATAAGTTAGGGGGAAGGCTGATGCCCTGGCGAAGGGTTAAGCACCAATGGGGACTGCTTTTGCTCGCGTTGGTGTTGATCATTTCCGGTTTGTCTTTAGGGATTAACAAAGGCAATCTCCAGTTGTGGGTGGGCAGTTTATTCTTCTTAACCGGCCTCATTCTCTTGCTTTCTTTCGCTTCGGGACAGGTTAACGAAGAGGTTTTCGAGACATCGAACGCCAACGAGTATAAAGGACTGTTCAAACTCTTGGACAGGGAGGCAAAAATTGTCGTGATCGGCGGGGGGACCGGTCTGGGGACGATCCTCCGCGGGTTAAAAAAACTGACCTCGAACTTGACGGCGATTGTCACGGTGGCGGACGACGGCGGGAGTTCGGGGCGTCTCCGGGAAGAATTCGGGATTCTTCCCCCCGGGGATATCAGGAACTGCCTGATTGCGATGGCTAACCTCGAACCGCTGATGGAACAGTTGATGCAATACCGGTTTGACTGTGGAACGGGTCTTTCCGGGCACAGTTTCGGAAACCTTTTTTTGACGGCGATGACCGGAATCACCGGTGATTTTCAAAAAGCGATCGAAGCATCGGCCAAGGTATTGGCTGTCCGCGGACAGATCTTTGCTGCTACTCTTGACAATGCCAAATTGTGGGCGGAGTTGAAAGACGGGACGATTGTTAAGGGCGAGTCGACGATCGGGAAAAGCAAAAAGCCAATCCGCCGGATCTATCTGGAGCCGACTGAAGCGCGTGCTGTTCCGGCGAGTTTACAGGCGATTAAAGAGGCCGATCTGATTATCATTGGCCCGGGAAGTCTGTTTACAAGTATCATCCCGCCGTTGCTGGTGAAAGAGATCTTGGAAGCGGTGAAAGCTTCCCCGGCCGCGAAGGTTTACATCTGTAATGTGATGACCCAGGCCGGTGAGACCGACGGTTTTACCGCCGCCGATCATCTCCAGGCGCTCTTGGACCATACTGCTCCACGGTTGGTGGACTATATGATCATCAATAACCAAGAGGTGCCCCCGGCGGTGAAGGAGGTTTACGCCCAGGAGGGCGCCGAACCGGTCCGGCTTGATCTGGAGCGGATTATTAGCCTTGGGGTAACGCCGATTGTTGCACCTTTACTCAATACCAACGGTTTAGTCCGGCATGACGCGGACCTGCTTGCCCAATTACTGTCGTCGCTCACGCCGTCTTTCCTAAAACGGGAGCCGGTCTCCCCCGGGCGGGTGCACCGGTTACTCAGAAGAATAAAAGCCCTCGCTTACCTGAGACTGGGGATCACCTCCGGTTTAGGAAATCTCCTCTGGACCCAGGAGCAGGGAGTTGCACTTAACTTTGATTATCTCCTCATGAACCTTAGTGCTTTCAGGCCGGCGGGGTTTGTTGTTTATCCGAACAAAAAAGATCTTTTCCAAGAACTTCTCCCGGCCGGTCTCGATCCGGAGCGGTACTTAATAATCGGGATGTTTTTAGGGGAACGCCCCTCCGGCGGCTATGCCATTACTCCGGTCCGGGTTGAGTTGAAGTCCTCCGCATTATTCGTTTATTACCGGGAAGAAAAGCCGCACAAAGTGAATGTGCTGCAAAGGTTAACTTATCCGGCTGCTTTATTGACGATCGAGAAAAAAGATTTACCCCGTGACGAACTGGAGATTTATTTCATTAATGAAGAGCAGCAAAGTCAGGTCGTCAAGGAGAAAATATTAATCTAAATTTCCTTTACAACCAGCGGCCAAAAAGGTAAAATATCATTGACAACTGAACAAATATCCTTCAGGGCAGGGTGAGGCCGTACGGCCAATTCCCGACCGGTGGTAAGGGGTCAGCCCCGAGTCCACGAGCTTATGTAATTAAGCAGATCTGGTGCGAATCCAGAACCGACGGTACAGTCCGGATGGAAGAAGGAGAGCGTGCGCGAGTGATCATAATTCGTGCCGTACAGCCCTGAAGAAAACTTCAGGGTTTTTCTTTTCTTGCGGAGGATGGGATATGAACAAAGTGATTGAGGTTAAAGATGTAACACTGGCTTTTTCACCTGATTGCCAACCGGAACTGGCCGGGATCAATCTTGAAGTCCGGGAAGGCGAGTTTGTCTGTCTCCTTGGGCCGAGCGGTTGTGGGAAATCTACTTTATTACGGTTGATTGCGGGGGCGCTGACGCCGGATGCCGGTGAGATTAGAGTTTTCGGGCAAAAGAAGATCCCTGGTTGGCAACGGTTAAGCCTCGTGCCCCAGGATTCCCTCTTGTTACCATGGCGGACCGTCCTGGAGAACGTGGTGTTGCCCCTGGAGTTAGGAAACACCGGGACCGGGCAGGAAGAGATGCTGCGAAAAGCGCGTGCCGCCTTAAACCTCGTTAATTTATGGGGTGTGGAAGATAAATACCCGCACCAATTGTCCGGGGGAATGCGGCAGCGGGTAGCCTTAGCCCGTGCCCTGGTCGGGGAGGCCCGGGTCCTGCTGCTGGATGAACCTTTTGCTGCTCTTGATGCAATCATGCGGGATCAACTGCATTTAGAAATCTTAAGAATCAGGAGTGAAACACAGTTCACCGGTTTGATGGTTACCCATAACATCTTCGAAGCCGTCTTTCTGGCCGACCGGATTGTGGTGATGGGGGAAAAACCGGGACGGATCCTTGGCGAAATCAAGGTTGATCTGGCCTACCCGCGAAACCTCAAGATCCGGAGTACGCCGGTCTTTGCCGGTTTGGTCGGTGCCGTGCAGGACCTCCTGGAGCAAGGATGGGGTGGTAATCATGAAGCATAAGATTCTTGGCCGTCGCGGAGGTTATGAACGGCTCTTGACGCTGTTCCTGCTCGGGCTAATTACGCTCCTGCTCTGGTCAGCCCTCGCTTCCTTCTACCCTTCCTATATCCTGCCTTCGCCGCTGGAGGTGTGGGCCCGTTTTCAAGAGTTGATCGCGAAAAGAGGTCTTCTGGCCCAGCATTTTTTGGTAACTCTGTTTGAAGCCTTCGCCGGCTTTCTTCTGGGGACAGCGGCCGCTTTACCCTTAAGTTACTTGCTGGCGCGCCACCCCCGGCTGGATCAATTGATCACCCCGTTGGTCGTGGCGATCCAGGCGATTCCGATTGTCGCCCTTGCGCCGCTCCTGGTGATCTGGTTTGGTTTTGGCCTCACCTCAAAAGTGTTGATTGCCGCCTTGGTCGCTTTCTTCCCGGTGCTGACCAATGGGGTAGTCGGCCTGCGGGAGACCGATCCCCGTTTAAAAGAGTTACTGGTGATCATGGGTGCGCGCAAACGGGAGATCTTTTTTAAACTGGAGGTGCCTTCGGTCTTACCGGTCCTCTTCGGGGGGCTGCGGATTGGGTTGACCCTCTCGGTGATCGGGGCGGTGGTCGGTGAGTTTTCCGGAGCGGGGAAAGGCCTCGGTTACCTTGTTTATTTTGCCCGTGGGGTTTTTGATACGCCGCTCATCTTTGTCGCCTTAATCTTCCTAGCCGCGATGGGGGTCGGTTTTTACCTGTTCATTTCTTTCCTGGAGAAGGTGCTGATGCCCTGGAAGGATGGGGAGGAGAGATAAAGCACGGTCCTTTCAATTCATTAACAAAGCGAGTTGATCCGCAAAAAAGTGGAGTTTTCTACGGAGGTGGAGTGAAGGATGAAAAAATACCTGGCGGTAATCTTGCTTTTCCTTCTGGTGGTCGCAGGGGGGCTGGTTTATTTCCGGCAGGCCAAACCGGCAGCGAAAGTTACCTTGGCGATGACCTATATTCCCAATGTGCAATTTGCCCCCTGGTATGTGGCAGAGGAAAAGGGATTTTTCCGGGAGGAAGGATTGGAGGTGGTCTTTGACTACCGGATGGATATTGATGCCCTCCAGCTCGTCGCGGCCGGGAAAATGGATTTTGCGATTGCCGGCGGCGATCAGGTCCTGATTGCGCGGGCCCAAGAGATTCCTGTGATCTATTTGATGAGCCTGTATGCGGAGTTTCCGCCCGCGATTATCGCCAAAGCCGAATCCGGAATCAAAACAGCGCAGGATCTGAAGGGTAAAAAGATCGGTTTACCCTTGTACGGGACCAATTTAATGGCGGTGAAAGCCATTTTAAAACAGGCCGGGATTGCGGAGGAAGAAGTGGAGTTGGTCGATATTGGCTACACGCAGATTCCTTCCCTCTTAGAAGATAAGGTCGATGCGGTCGTCGGATTTTCCAACAATGAACCGGTTAAACTGAAAGCGATGGGTGTGGAAGTAACCCAACTTAAATCGGGGGATTATTTCTCTCTGGTCGGCCACGGGTTAATTACCGGGGCAACGAAGGTCGCGAACGAGCCGGAGCAGGTCGCCAAGCTCGTCCGGGCGAGTCTGAAAGGGATCGCCTATGCGCTCGCCCATCCGGACGAGGCCTTTGAGATTTGTCTAAAACACCTGACGGAACTGGGTGAGGAACAGAAAGCCCAGGAACGGGAGGTGCTGAATGCATCGATGGCCTTATGGGAGAATGATTATACCAGGAAACACGGTCTGGGCCGGTCCGCACCGGAGAGTTGGGCCGCGTCACAGGGTTTAATGCGGGAGTTGGGGTTGATTGCGCGGGAGACGCCGGTGGAGGAGTTTCTCAATCAATCTTTTATCCCATAAAACTACTTCAAAGATAAGTTCTGTAATGAGCAGTAAGTGACGGGCAGCACAGAGTTATTTGGAAAAAAGCAGCCCCCCGGTTCGTAACGAAACCGGGGGGCTATACTTTAGTTGGAAGGTTTTGCCTTGTTAGTTTTTATAGAAAACATGTGAACCAATGGTTGCCGTGATCGGATGCGATCTGACCCAAGCGTTCGTTGTTTTACTCGGATTGTAGAATCCGGTTGCGCCGTTGGAAGGATCTTGTCCACTAAGGGCGGCTTGGACAGCTTTCCGTGCAGATTCATTTGCCGGAAGGTTGATCCGGCCGTCCATCACCGGACTGTATTGGTAATACCGCCCTTGGTCAACCTGGTAGATGATCTCCGTAATCGTATTGGGGTAACGCGAATCGTTCAACCGGTTGAGGACAGAAGCGGCAACCGCAACCTGCCCGGTAAAAGGTTCACCTTCGGCTTCCGCCCGGACTAACTTGGCGAGCAGTTCAATCTCGGTGGAAGTAAGGTTGAATTTACCATTGTAATTACCGGAGTTACCGTTATTATTACCATTGCCGCCAGAGGAGGAGCCGGGACCGGGAATGATCAGTTTTTGCCCAGGATAAATGGTATCGGAAACAAGACCATTAATTGATTTAATCGCTTGCACGGTTGTCCCGTTTCTTTGCGCGATCAAATAAAGAGTATCATAATTGCGGACGGTATAAACATTTCCGCCACCCTGCCCGGAGGACCCGCCCACGGCAGCCGGAATATAAAGGGTCTGTCCAACCCAGAGTTGGTCATGCCAAATATTATTAGCCGCTCGCAAAGCCGATAGGGATATGGAATTACGGGTGGCAATTAAATACAGGGTATCTCCAGGGCGGACTGTATACTGGGAAGGGATCAATAAAGTCTGCCCGGGATAAATGTAATCACTGGTCAGGTTGTTACTGGCTTTGAGTGTCGAGATCGGCAGGTTGTAACGGCGTGAGATGAGATACAAAGAATCTCCCGGCTTAACTTGGTAGCTTTGTGCGTAAAGGACACCAGGTAATAAGATGAGCAGGAGGACTAAGAAAAAAGGAACCTTTCGTGACAGTTTTCTTTTCTGTTGCATTGACACACTCCCCTTAACTTGGTCGTTGGGTCGTCGACGGCCAATCAAGGTGTGATGTAGAGTGGAAATAGAACAACGATGGACGACCTTTTTACGGCATAATTCTTGACAGAACTGGGGATTCCTAGTGGGAATTAGAGGAAAAGCCAATTCTGGAAGAAAACCTGAATTGGGGATTGTGACGGTAAGAATGGTTATAATTAGGAAGAATGGGTAAAATATTCCTGATGCGGTTAAAGCAACAGGGGGAAAGCAGATGGGAGATTTTACGCGAGGTGTGTTGGCGACGGTTACAGGAGCCGTAATCGTACTTCTTCTTTTTGCCCTCGGGGCACGGGGGCTCTTTAAACTGATCTTCGGCCTTGTCTATACAAAGTTGACCACCGAGCCGTACTGGACCAATCTCTTTGAAACCTATAACATCGTGAAAATGGTTGGCCTGGGACGTTTGCTCGAGACCGAACTGCGCTCAGCGCACGGGCAACCGCCGGCGCGTCCCTTCGGCCGCCGGGTTATTGTCTCACCCTGGAAAGATCTGCTTTTTAATCCGGTCTACCTTCACCGTTTGCCGCTCCTGGATTACACCAAGGTCAAAACCGACGTGGTGATTGGCCCGCGGGCGCGCTACCCATTAAAACTGAAACTGCCTATTTTAATTGGGGGAATGGCTTACGGGACCGCTTTAAGCGCCCAGACCAAAGAGGCCTTGGCGATGGCGGCGACGATGGCGGGGACGGCAGCCAACACCGGAAACGGACCGTTTTTACCGGCGGAGCGCAAGATTGCGGAGAAGTTGATCATCCAGTATTCGCGGGGAAGTTGGGCCAAAGACCTGGAGGTGCTGGAGGAGGCGGATGCGATCGAAATCCAACTGGGGCAAGGGTTATGGGGGCCGGCGCCGGCGGAAATTCCCCCCCAACGTCTGGCCCGGAACCCCAAACTCCGCAACTTGTTAGGGGTTGGGCCCGGGGAAAAAGCGGTGATCCCGCCGCGCCTGCTTGAGGTGGAGAATGGGCAAGATCTCCGGGCTTTGGTGGATAATTTAAGAAAAAAAACCGGGGGTGTTCCGATCGGGATCAAGCTGGGGGCGACCCAGTGGCTCGAAAAAGAGCTGGAGATTCTGGTGCAGGCGAACCCGGATTACATCGCAATCGACGGTCTGGAAGGCGGGACGCACGGCGGACTGGCTGCCGCTTTGGATGGCTTAGGGCTCCCAACCTTGTATGCGGTGGAACGGGCCCGGAGATTTCTGGAGGAAAAGGGTTTGCGGGGGAAGATCTCGCTCCTGGCCGGTGGGGGACTATATTCAGCGATGGATTTCATGAGAGCGCTGGCCTTGGGTGCAGATGCGGTCTTTATTGGAACGATTGCTTTGCTGGCGTTGGTTCATACGCAAGGAGCCAAGGTGCTGCCCTGGGAACCGCCGACCGAGCTTATTTTTTATCAAGGGAAACAAAAGAATAAACTGAATATTCCCCAGGCGGCGCAGAGTCTGGCCAGTTTTTTAAAGGCTTCCCTCCAGGAGATGCAGATTACAGCTTTATGTCTGGGGCGCAGCCACCTGAAAGAGGTAAATAAGACGGATCTTTGCTCACCAGACCGTGAACTGGCCGGCTATCTTGGGATTAAATGGTGTGGGGATCCGGTGCAATAAAGGAGCAGTCGGCCTCCAGGTAAGAGCAAAGGGCGTGGTGGAAGCGCCAAAAAGCGCCACAAGCCGGGAAGGAGAAGCGGGAGGAGGAGCGAAATAATAAAGAAATTGCACAAGGCGGATAGAGGATGAAAGCGCATGAATCAATGGCGGAAAAGATTAATCCAGCAGTGGCTGCCGGTGATCTTTATGTTTTTTGCAGCCCTCCAGTCTTTACAGGCTGCGGGGGCGGAGGATTTAAAGGAGATAAACCGGTTAATTGAAAGGACGAAACGGGAACTGACTTCAACGGCCCAGCAGGAGAAGTCTGTCATGAGTTCCCTTTTAGCCTCCCAACAGGAGTTGGCCCGGATTGAGCGGGAGCTGGAAGCCCTAGAGGTTAAAATCAGCACCACCCAACAGGGGATTAGGCGTTTGGAAAAGGAACTGGCCGCCTGCCAACAGGAATTGGACCGTTTATCCCGCCTCCTGCAAAGCCGGCAAGAGAAGTATAACCGGCGTCTGACGGCTGCTTATAAGCTCGGGCCGATGAGTTACCTGGAAATGCTGGTGGCCGCCGAGAACTTTGCCGACCTGGTCAGCCGCTTTGAGATGCTGGCGTATTTTCTCCGTTCTGACCGGCGGTTAATGGAGGAAGTCACCGCCCTCCGGGCGAAGGTGGCGCAAGAACAAAAGGTTTACCAGAGTAAAAAACGGGAACTGGAGCAAGAGCGTTTATCATACACAAAGCTCCTCAAGACTGCCGAAGAGCAGCGGCGACAGCAAGCGGCGCTGGTCAAGCAGACCGAAGAGCAGTTAAAAAAGGTGCAGGCAGACCGCCGGACCTTGGAGAAAGCATTGGATGAATTGGAGGAGACCTCCCGGCGGATTGAGGAGGAACTGAAGCGCCGGCAGCAGGAAGAAGCGGCGCTCGGTACCGGGACAATGATCTGGCCGGTTGAGGGGCGGATCAGTTCGCCCTTTGGGGTCCGTTTCCACCCGATTCTGAAGAAGAACCGGTTCCATAATGGTATTGATATTGCCATTCCTACCGGGACACCGGTGAAAGCGGCGGATAGTGGGAAAGTGCTGATGAGCAAGTGGAACGGCGGGTACGGTTATTTTATCGCCATCGATCACGGGAAAGGGTTGTCAACCGCTTATGGACATAACTCACGGCTCCTGGTCAAAGAAGGCGAGACGGTGACCAAGGGGCAGGTCATTGCCTATTCGGGAAATACCGGGTTGAGTACCGGCCCCCACCTTCATTTTGAGGTACGGGTTAAAGGGGCCCCGGTGGATCCGGTGAAATATCTTCCTTGAACGGTACCTTTAGGCCGATTGCCCAATATACTAACTATGAACCACAGAATAGCTTTAAACTTTGAGCGGTGGTTCTTTTTTCCTTTCCCGTTTTGTGTCATAATAAAAACGAAAGCCACGAGCGCCCAGGATGGAACCGCACGAACAGCTTTTATCAAGACCGGAGGAACTAAAGAAGCTGCAGGCAGACTGTGCAAAACGGGGCCGGGCGGCGGAGTTGAGGGAAGAAGCAAAGGGAGGCGAAGGAATTGGGCATGCGGATAGCCTTAATTTACGGTGGCCAGTCGGGGGAGCACGAAGTCTCCGTCATGTCTGCTGCGTCGGTGCTTAAAGCGGTAGCAGGCAAGATGGAGGTTTTACCGATCGGGATTACCAAGGACGGGCGGTGGATTCCCGGACTTTCCCCCCAGGAACTGGTTGAGACCGGGCAACGGGAAGTAACCCCTCCGCGCCGGGAGGTTGATGATAAATTATTGCAAAACCCGTCCGGGTTTTTACTTGGGAAGCTGAAAGAAGAGGTGGATCTGGTCTTCCCGCTCCTCCACGGTCCGATGGGGGAAGACGGGACCATTCAAGGCCTGCTTGAACTGGCCGGAATTCCCTATATCGGGGGCGGAATTGCCGCTTCGGCCTTGGGGATGGATAAAGCATTGATGAAGGCGCTCTTTTGCCAGCAGGGTTTACCGGTCGGTGACTACCGCGTCTTTTCCCGTAAAGAGTGGGAGGCCGAACCGCAAAGGATCATCGAATCCGTTGAGGCAGACCTGGGTTATCCCTGTTTTGTCAAACCGGCGAATATGGGGTCGAGTGTTGGGATCTCGAAGGCCCATGACCGCGAGGAGCTAAAAAAGGCGCTTGATTTAGCAGCCCTTTACGACCGGAAACTGATCGTAGAGGCCTTTTTGGACGGACAGGAAGTCGAATGTGCCGTGCTGGGCAATGACCAACCGGAAGCGTCCATTCCGGGAGAGATCATTGCCGGTGCGGAGTTTTACGATTATGAGGATAAGTACATTAAGAACGATTCAAAGTTAGTGATCCCGGCGGCGATCACCCAAGAGCAAACAGCAGAGGTTCAGGAACTGGCAATTAAAGCCTTTAAAGCCATTGATTGTGCCGGAATGGCGCGGGTTGACTTTTTTGTCCTGCGGAATGATGGCCGGGTGCTGCTGAATGAGATTAATACGATCCCCGGCTTCACGAAGATTAGCATGTATCCTAAACTTTGGGAGGCCTCCGGGTTGCCATATCCCGCCTTAATTGAACGCCTGGCGGAGCTGGCCTTGGAACGTTTTCACGACGCCAGAAGAAGACGCTCTTGAACTAAGGAAATAAAGATTCTTCTTATATTAATGGGACCGGACACCGTAACAGGTGAGTTCGTCGGGACACCCGTTCACTAATGTTTTGGTTAGCCACGGTGGGTACAGAAATTTCTGTACCCACATTTTTTACATAAGAAACAAACATTTTTCCAGGTAAAATCTTTCCGGAAGAGAGGGTTTTTCCACTCCGGCAAGAATGGATCTTTATAAAAAACCGGTAGAATGTAAGCTTGGAGAGGAGGATTAAGATGGCGATCCTCTGGTCAAACGAATATTCCGTCGGTGTTCCGCTGATTGATCAGCAACACCAGGAACTGTTCCGGCGTATTAACTCCCTGTTGGATGCCTGTAATCAAGGGCAAGGAAAAGAAAAGGTGGCGGAGATCCTTAACTTCTTAGAAGAATACGTTAAGGTGCATTTCAGCTCCGAAGAAGAGTTTATGATTAAATACGCTTATCCGGAGTATTTAGCCCACCGGAACCAACACCAGCATTTTGTGGAGAATTTTATGAATTTAAAGCGTAAATTTGAGGAAGAAGGAGCCGGAATCAGTTTGGTAGTAACCACCAACAAAGTGGTGGTCGACTGGTTAAGAAATCATATCCTGTTGACAGATACTAAATTGGGACCTTTTTTAAAGGGGCGGATCAAAGAGTAACCGGGAGGGAAAGGGGAGCACCATGAAGATCACAATTGGGCAATTAAACCCGGTCGTGGGTGATATCGAAGGAAACAGCGGGCGGATCCGGAGTCTTCTGGCCCAGGAGGCGGGAAAGGCGGATCTGATTGTCCTGCCCGAACTCTTCCTCTCAGGATATCCCCCGCTCGGGCTCTTAACGAAAGAATGGTTTCAGCAGGGAATCAACAAAGCTCTGCAGGAACTGGTTGACTGCTCTGCCCGTTACCCGCAAACAGGAATCCTGGTCGGACTTCCCCGGACGGGGGAAGACGGCGGCCGCCGTGTTCTCTATAATTCGGCGGTCCTGATCTACCGCGGGTTGATCCACTTTACACAGGATAAAACGGCGCTCCCTGCCTATGATTTGTTTGATGAAACCGCCTATTTTCAACCGGCGGCCCAGTTTTCGACGGTGCAGTTTAAAGATCAGGCCCTGGGGGTTCTGATCGGGGAAGATCTTTGGGCGGAGGCGCTTCCGTCTCCATCCGGGACGGGCTCCTCCCTGCAGTCTTCCTTATCCCAATTGGCCGGACAAGCGGATTTAATTATTAATTTAGCTGCTTTCCCCTTCTATATGGGAGGTGTGGAGGAACTGTACACACGCGCTTCCGAACGGGCGCGTCGCCTCCAAACTCCGCTCCTTCTGGTCAATCAAGTCGGGGCTAATGATGAATTTGTTTTCCCCGGACAAAGCATGCTCTTTAACGCGGACGGGGAACCGTTGC
This sequence comes from Bacillota bacterium, assembly GCA_029782135.1. Classification (GTDB taxonomy): domain Bacteria; phylum Bacillota; class UBA4882; order UBA10575; family UBA10575; genus JAAYGU01. The sequence continues at coordinate 63,915 of JAKOVI010000133.1, read as the reverse complement.
TGGTGGCGCCGGCTTTTCAAGAGTTTACCATGACGGTTGATCCGGCGGCGTTAACCCCGCTCACCGGTCCCCGGTGGCAGCCGGCGATCAGTACCGTGCATGATGCCTTGGTGCTCGGGATCAAAGACTATTGCCGCAAAAGCGGGTTCCGCCAGGCTGTCCTTGGCCTTTCCGGCGGGATTGACTCCGCGGTCGTCTGTTGTTTGGCCGCCGAGGCCTTGGGGAGCGAAAACGTGTTGGCGCTTTCCCTGCCGTCACCTTATTCTTCGGCAGCCAGCATTGAAGACGCCGCCCAACTGGCCGCAAGGTTGGGAGTCCAATTTGCGGTGGTTCCCATCTCCCGGCTTTACCAGGAAACGCTGGATCTGCTCTACCGGCATTGGTCTGCGGAGCCGGGGGCAATCGGGCTTGCGGAGGAAAATTTGCAGGCCCGGATCCGGACAAACATTCTGATGGCTTATTCGAATAAATTCGGCTACCTGGTCTTGACCGCGGGCAACCTCAGTGAATTGCTCGTCGGCTACTGCACCCTTTACGGAGCGGATATGAGCGGCGGCTTGGCCGTGCTGAGCGATCTGACGAAAACTTTAGTCTATGAATTGGCGGCGGAGCTTAACCGGGACCGGGAGATCATCCCGGAAAGGATCATCAAGAAGGCCCCCTCGGCGGAGCTCCGGCCGGACCAGCGGGATCAGGATACGCTCCCCCCCTACCCCCTGCTGGACCAGATTTTACAGCTTTATACGGTGGAGAACCTCTCCCCCGACCAGATCGTCGCGCGGGGGTTTCCTGCGGAAATGGTCAATTGGGTAATCCGGGCGGTCCACCGTTCCGAGTTCAAACGGCGGCAGGCCTTGCCGGGGCTCAGGGTGATCAGGAATCCCCTGCACCGGTGGGCACGTTTGCCGGTGGCCGGCCGCTACTGAAAACGGCAAGGCCGGCGGAACCAACCGGATTGGCGCTTCTTTGGTTGGGTGAATTTGCAGAAGAATGCCTTGACAAAAGGAAGGCTATGTTATATTATATAAATACCATAGGGGGTATGGTAAGGAGGACGAAGGATGGAAGTCCAAAATGTGCGGGACGGTAAACTGTCCGCGGCGATCAAAAATGACCTGATCAAGCGACTGCGGCGGATTGAGGGACAGGTACGCGGCTTGCAAAGAATGATTGAGGAAGACCGTTCCTGTCAAGAGATTGTCTTTCAGGTGTCGGCGGTGAAGTCGGCTGTGGTCCAAGTGGCAATGACCATCCTTAGTTACCAGTTATCTTCCTGTGTTGTCCAGGAACTGGCGAGGGGGAGTAGCCCGGAACAGGCGATGGAGAAGTTTGCCGAGGTCTTTAAGAAATTTAACTGAAGAGGAGGAAGGATTAATGGCTTTAACCTTTACCGACAGCAATTTTCAGACAGAGGTGCTGGATTATAACGGAGTGGTGCTGGTTGACTTTTGGGCGCCTTGGTGCGGGCCCTGCCGGATGGTTGCCCCTTTCATCGAGGAGATTGCCGAAGAATATCAAGGCAAGGTTAAGGTCGGGAAGCTGAATACCGATGAAAACCCGGTCTCCAGCAGCAAGTACCGGATCTTAAGCATTCCAACCATGCTGATCTTTAAAAATGGTGAAGTGGTTGACCAGATTAACGGAGCTGTTCCAAAGAACCGGATTGCTGCGGTCCTTGACCGCTGGGTATAAAAAAAATGGCCTTTCGGCCATTTTTTTTTATCCAAAGAGACCGGCGATTTTTCTGCCCAGCCAGGAGAAGAAGGCAATGAGTTGATAATAGACTAGCTTCAAGAAGCCCGCCTTCTTTACCTCCTGGGTGGTCACTAAAGGAACTGCTTCGAAGCCCGGACCGTCAAGGGTCAAATACTCAGCCTCTTCTCCCTCGTAGCGTGCGGTTAAACGGCCGACCGGTGTGCCTTGCGCAACCGGTGCGGTGAGCTTGGGCTGATCAAGCAGAACGACCGGTTGGTAGAGGCTTTCCTGACCGCGCCGGACTAAGATCGACAGGGGCTTTGCGGTCGCGATCGGTACGCTGGTTTCTCTTCCTTTTTGGACGGGTATCTCCGTGTTGCCCGGGGCCTGATAACCGCTGGGAAAGAGTTCTTTGATTTCGAAATTGTTGAAGCCATAATCCAGCAGTTTTTTTGTCTCCTGAAAACGGGCGGCATAGGAGCGGCCTTTCATCACAACGGAGATTAACCTAGTTCCGTTCCGCACGGCGGTTGCGGTAAAGCAAAACCCGGCCAGGTTGGTCGAGCCGGTCTTTAAGCCGTCAATCCCCTCATAACCATAGACGAGTTCAGGGAGCATCCAGTTCCAATTATCCATCCTGATCGCATCGGGGGTTCCCTCCCGAAAGAACTTCCGCGGCGTACTGGCGATCGCCAGGGCTTCCGGAAAATCCTTGATCAGCCGGAATGCCATAATGGCGGTATCTTTGGCGGAGGCATAATTTTCTTGATCCGTGTTGCCCGCGGGGTGGAAGCCCAGTAAGTCTTTGTTATTTAACCCGGTTGAGTTGACGAAGTTATAATTTTTCAGCCCTAAGGCTTGGGCTTTTTCATTCATCAGGCGGACAAACTCGGCTTCACTGCCGGCCACCAGTTCAGCCAGGGCAATGGTGGCCCCGTTTGCCGAGTAGATCGCCATGGCTTCGTAAAGCTCGCGGACAGTATAAGCCTCACCGGCACGGAGCGGAACATTGGAAAGTTTAAGATTCTGGGAGATCCGGTAGGCATAATCACTGATTGTGGTCGTCTGTTCCCAAGCAAGCTTCTTTTCTTTAATCTGTTCTAAGATCAGGTACTCAGTGAGGATCTTTGTCATACTGGCCAAAGCCAATGGTTCGTCGGCATTCTTGGTATAGAGAATCTTGCCGCTGTTTCCATCAACAAGAATCGCTGCTTCGACTTGCAAACGCAAGGGGTCGGCGCTTTGGGCATGGGCGGCGGTTCCGGGGAGGACAAGGAACAGACAAAGAATGAGGACTAGACGAAAACAGTGATGATGTTTGATCTTCATCATAAACCTCCTACGCGCTTGGTAAAAAAATCATCGGAAACATGATCTGCCTCTCCAAAATTATAGCATATCCAAGCGTGTCGATACATAATAACAGCGCCCGTTTTCCGTGTTAATGGATGAAGTTTCCATAATATTAAGCAAATCCGAAAGCAGGGCTTTCGGATTTGGGTGAAGAGCAATTGCTGATTCTGACTTCTTTGCTGTATGTACTTATTCGGCTTTCGTCCGCTCCCGGAAGAGAAGCGTGATACAGTAGAGCCCGGCCAGTCCGACCAGCGAATAAACGATCCGGCTGAGCATTGAATCTGCTCCGCCAAAGATACTGGCGACGATGTCCATCTGGAACAAACCAACTAACAGCCAATTGATAGCGCCGATAATAACCAGTATTAACGCCAGGCGATCCATCATCACAACCTCCTTTTTACTGAATTTATTTAAGTTCTACCCTAAAGTGGCATCTTTATACGTACTATGCTGTTTTCCGTCGCCACCACCTTTCAAGGAGTCGGGCAGGACTTTGTCGGGATGAATTAAGAAGAGCGCAATGAGTGCAATTGCCACGACGAGGCCAACGGTTGCCCAAAAGATGAAATGCTGGCCGAACTTGGCGGTAAGACCAAAGACGGGCGGACCAATCGCGACGCCAAAAAACCTTACTGTCCCGTATAAACAGGTAACCAGTCCCCGTTCACTGGAGGGTGCCGACGACGTAATCAACGTATTCAAGGAGGGGAGAACCAGGCCGGTTCCCAAGCCAATGAACGCGGAGTAGAGGACTTTGAGGAAGACCCCGCCGGCGAGCGGAAAGAGAAATAAGCCCAAAGCCACCAGGGCGAGGCCACCGATGATCGTCCACTTCATGATCTTGAGAAGCTGTTTTTTTAAGACAATCCCCAAGTAATAGGAGGAGGCTGCCATGACCAGGACGGGAATGGCAATCGTTAAACCACGGCGGAAGATCCCATAATGGAAATTTTTCTCCAGCAGATCGGAGAGGAGACTCAGTAAACCAAAGAGCGTAAACAAGACAACGGCGCCACAGAGAAAGGCGGCGCCAAGGTTTACCCCTTTTTCCCTGAGGATCTTCAGTAAATTTTGGGCATAAACCGGGAGCGATTCGGCTCTCCTTTTTGTTTCCGGTTCTTTGGTTCCCCACCAGATGGCGGCGGCGATCGGAAAGGACAAGACGCCGTAAACAAAAAAAGGCATGTACCAGGAGATTAAACCGACGGTAGCCCCGGCTAACGGGCTGACGACTTTCCCCAAACCATTCGCCGCTTCCAGAAGACCGAGGACGCGTGCCCGCTCTTGATCCTGAATCAAGTCGCCGGTGAGCGCCATTGCCAACTGGTAGGTGCCGCCGGCGCCAATTCCTTGAATGATGCGGGCGCCGAGTATGTACGGATAGGGTTTGGCGATGAAGATGGCGGCGAGGCCGGCAAGGAGTCCACCGGTTCCGTAGATGACTAAAGCCGGGGCCATCACCGTTTTTCGTCCGACATGGTCGGAGAGGAGACCGGCAAAGGGAATGGTCAGACCGGCCGGAATCGAGAAGGCGGTAATTAACAATCCAGCCTGCAGGAGAGAGAGATTCAAGGATTTTTGGATTGCAGGCAGAACGGGAATTAGCATGGAATTACCCAAGACCATAATAAACGGAACGGCAGCCAAGATCCAAATCGTGATTTTGAGCGCAGACTGTTTTGGCACTCTCCTGTATACCTCCTGACGCTGAAATGGCAAAGCGATGATCTTAGTGTGCCAAGAAAGCATGGTTCTTAACCAGCCGGGTAACGTTCATGATAAAGCGCCGGTTTGATACAGGATTCCGCGTTCTTACGTAGAATAAGAATGGATTCATAACCAACGTATTCTGTTGCCTCCTTGGAAGAGAAGCCGTTTGCGTTTACGGTTGACAAGGAGGAGTGCGTTGACATCGTTATCTTATGACTGTCGGAAGACAATACGGAGAACGGATGAAGAAGGGAGAAGAAAAGTGGAACAGGAACGGTATCACGAGGTTTTGCTCAGTGGTAATACGACGAAACTTGAGGAGTTAATCAACGCGGCTTTACAAGCGGGGGTTCCTCCCCAGCAGCTGATCAGGGAAGCGCTGATTCCGGCCATGGAGAAGGTGGGCGAGAAGTTCAAAACGAACGAGATTTTCCTGCCGGAAGTTATGTTGGCAGCGCGGGTTATGCAAGCAGGACTGGCCGTTTTGAAACCTTTGCTCACTGGAGAACCGGCGGATTATGTCGGGTCGGTGGTGATCGGGACCGTGCAGGGGGACCATCATGATATCGGGAAAAATCTGGTGGCAATGATGCTTGAGGGTGCCGGCTTTAAGGTGGTTGATTTGGGTGCCGATGTTTCCGCGGAAAAGTTCCTCCAGGCCATCCGCCAGCATCAACCGGAAATCTTAGGAATGTCCGCCCTCTTAACAACGACGATGCCGAAGATGAAAGAGGTAATTGACCTCCTCGTTAGCGCAAGGGTGCGCGCGCAAGTGAAAGTATTGATTGGCGGAGCCCCGGTGACACAGGAATATGCCGACCGGATCGGTGCTGATGGTTATGCCCCTGATGCCGGCGCCGCCGTGGAAGTGGCCAAGAAACTTTTATAGCTTAATCGGATCCGTCCTCCCTCCTGTCCGGAAAGATGGAATAGTTTACCTGAACCGGGCATAATTTGAGGATGAGGATGGTGAGGCCAGTGTTAAGATTGATTATCTTTCTTACTGTTCTATGCTTGGGCTTATCCCCGCTGGGGAGTGGCGCACCAGGGAAAGGGCAAGCGCCGGCAGTTTATTTTGAAGCCACTGACCCGGAAGGAGATGATTATGGGCCAGGGAGTTATCTTTATCCGCAAAACATCGCCTTTCAACCATATGAAGGACTCTTTGATCTTTTAAAATTTCGCGTCTCCGGCGATGAACAAAACCTTTACTTTGACCTGCAGATTAAAAGGATCAGTAACCCCTGGAACGCACCGGAGGGTTTTATTCATCCGGTGATCCATATTTACCTTGATACGGCGAGGGGTGGGAAAACCGAGCCCCTTTACGCGGAATTGGGTGTCAACTTCCCGCCGCAGTATGGGTGGGAGTATTGTTTAGAGGGCGTGGGCTGGGAAAGTAGCAGGTTAACATACCTTAAACCGGACGGCGGTTTGGAGTCGACCACGGTGTTAGCCGGGTACTTACCTGAACACCACCTGATCCGGTTGGCGGTTCCGGTCGAGTTGATCGGCCGGCCCCGGAAGGACTGGAAGTATTATGTGTTGATCGGCTCCTACGATGGATTTGGCCCAGGATTTTTACGGGCGGTGCGCAAAGAACCGGGGGACTGGGTCTTTGGCGGCGGGGCGGAAGGCGCTCCTCTTGTCCTCGATCTTTTGGCGCCGGCAAAAGGAAGATATGCACAAGAAAGGCAGTTAAGTTTTCCCCGGAAGGACGGACAGCCCGTCGTTGTCTATCCGATCAACTGTGAAAAGGGTTTCCCCTGGGGCTTTCTTCTTCCTGCCCTTTTGTTGCTGGGCGTAGGTTTCCTGCTGGCCAAACGGGTGAAGATCTTCGGTTTTTGGTTGAAAAACAAAGCGCAAGAGGAATAGGAAGGATCTTTTTAACGGGCAAAAATTCCACAGTTGCCATCTTTGAGGTATAGACATTCCCTCCCTGAACAATACTATTTGGGGACGGGAGGGAGAGCAATGATCTTTGCCAAGAAGGATTTTCTTGAACAGTTGTTGAAGCAGATCTTAAAAAATGACCGTTTCTCCCAACGCTCGTTGGCGGAAAGATATAGCCGGTTAATTGAAGAAGCGAAGAAGGATTGGCAAGAAGCAAGGGCTTATTTTAATACGGTAACAGAACCAGATCTCATTGACCATGCCATTTATACTTTAGGTGCAGCGGAAAAACGGTATGTTTATCTTCTCAAGAAAGCCCGTGAGGAAAGTTATTACCAGGAAAAACTTTCGCTTGGGAGATAAGTTTTCTGACCCAGCTTCATTGGTGGCGTGGTCGTCACAACGCCAAAAAGCCACGGAGGGTCTTGGACTAAGGGAGGAGGTTGGCGTGTCTTTAGAGGTTCTGGCTGTTTATTTTCTTCTTTTAATCTTGATTGCGCTTGGAGGAAAGTTTATTCTCTCTCCTTTGCAATTATTGCTGAAAATAGCCCTGAGAGGCGGAGCCGGGCTGATTTTCCTGGTGGTCTTTAACCTGTTGTTCCGTTTTACAGGTTACGATCTGCCCTTAAATGTTTATACTGCTTTATACTGCGGATATTTGGGTCTTCCCGGAATAATCTCCCTCTGTTTCTTAAAGACCTGGTTATAAGAGATTGGCGGTGAGATAAGCACAGATTTGGTAAACCGGGAATATTATTATCCCGGTGGGGTGTTGATGATGGACGAAAAAACGACTTGTTCTCTTTGCGGGCAGTTAACACTGGGTGGATTAAAAATCCACGGGGAGATCATTTGCCCCTCTTGTGAAGGGCGTTTAACGAAATTGCGGATCGAAGATGAGGATTATCACGACTGGTTGACGCACCTGCGCGCTTTGTGGTCGAAATGGCTGAATGCAAACTAAAGTCCCCTGGCTTAAGGTAAACCAGGGGCTTTTTCATGACCTCTTTTGGACAAAAAGAGGAAAGCAAGAAGTTGCCGTCGAAAAAAAACATATGTCGACTTATTCTTTCAACCAAAAAGATGCGCCGTTGTTTGAGAACTTTTGGGCCTATGCCAAAAAGGGAATCGCGGCCTTTCATACACCGGGACACCGTGGCGGGCGGGGTTGTGAGCGTCTTTTTCGCCGTTTGGGCGGCCCGCTCCTCCGGATGGATCTGACTGAACTGAAGGGGGCCAATCTGGAACAGGATCCCGATTTTCTCCAGACAAAAGCGGAAGAGTTGGCGGCGGATGCCTTCGGCGCACATAAGAGTTATTTCCTGGTCAACGGGGCCAGTAGCGGGATCATGGCTGCGTGTTTAGCGTTAAGGGCAGCCGGCCAGGAAATCCTGGTTGCCCGCAATTGCCATCTTTCGGTGGTGAACGGGATAATTCTCGCCGGGTTGAAACCGGTCTTTCTTCCTCCTGCGTGGATTGAGGGGTTGCCCTGTTTGCCTGCCACCGCAGTAGTACGGGATTACTTGGAGCGTTACCCGCAAGCGGCCGGTATCTTTCTGACCAACCCCGGTTATCACGGGATTTACGGACCCTTAGCGGAGATCGCGGCGCTCTGTAAAGCGCGGCGGCTTCCGTTGCTGGTGGATGAGGCACATGGCGGACATCTGCGCTTTATTGACCCCGGGCTTGCGGAGGCTGGTAGCGTGACCGCCGATCTTTGGGTTTGGGGTGTCCATAAATTGATGGGTTCCTTGACCCAGACCGGAATGTTGCATATCGGCCCGGACTTTCCTTACCAGGCCCAGTTGGAGGAGGCTCTCCAGTTTCTCAGTTCAACCAGCCCCTCCTATCTACTGTTGGCTTCATTGGACTCAACCCGCCGCCAATTGTATTTCAAGGGACGGCGGATGTTCCGGCGCGCGGCACAGCTGGGGAGCTTCGTGCGCGAACAGATTAAGGATTTGCCCGGGCTTAAGCTGATCGAGCCTTCCGCTCTCCCCGCCGGTTATGGTTTGGACCCGACGAAAATTATTCTCTCTTTAAGGCCTGCCGGCTGGCCGGGGCTGGACGCGGAGACGGTTCTGCGCCGGCGGTACCGGGTGCAACCGGAATATGCGGACCGGGATTATCTGTATTTCTTTATTTCTTATGCACAAAAGAAGAAAGACCTTTCACGCCTGGTGAAAGCTCTCCGCCACCTGGCTGGAACCGCCGGCCCCACCCCGGGAGAAAAGACGGTTGGGCCGCCCCCTTGGAATCACCGCCCGCTCGCCATATCACCCCGCACCGCTGTCGATCGGCCGAGTGTTTATCTTGATTTACCGGATGCCGCCGGGCGAATTGCCGCCGGCTTGGTGGCCGCGTACCCGCCGGGAATCCCGCTCTGGATCCCGGGCGAAGAGATTACCCCGGCCATGGTGGAATGGATCACTGCTTTCCAGCAGCAAGGTGGCTATGTCCGGGGGTTGAAAAACGGGCAAGTGAAAGTGAGCAGCATCTGAGAGATGGAGCCGCCGCGTGCTGGCTGGCCGGTCTAATCTGAACAGTAGAGGAGTAAAGATGGAAAAGGCTTTCTTTATCACTTTCGAGGGAGTCGATGGTACCGGAAAATCAACACAAGCCCGGTTGTTAAAAGAGCGGTTGGTGCAGGCCAAGATTCCGGTGGTCTTGACAAGGGAACCGGGCGGGACCCGGCTGGCGGAGAAGATTCGTTCTTTACTTCTTAATGAAGAAGGGCTTAATATTTCACCTGTGACCGAGATTTTGCTTTATGCGGCGGCGCGGGCCCAGCATGTGGAGGAAGTGATCCGGCCGGCATTGGAAAGCCAAAAGGTCGTTATCTGTGAGCGCTTTACCGATTCCACCCTCGCCTATCAGGGTTATGCCGGCGGCAATGATCTGGAGCAGATCCGTCAGATCGACCGGTTTGCCAGCGGCGGTTTGGTTCCGGATCTAACTTTCTTGTTGGACTTAACTCCCCGGACCGGCTGGGCACGGATTCAAGAACGGATGGCGCAGGGACAGCAAGACCGGATTGAGGCACGCGGTTCCGCTTTTCAAGCAAAGGTCCGCGAGGGTTACCTGCGGCTTGCTGCCGCGGCGCCGGACCGGATTTGCCTGATTAACAGCGACGGTTTAGGAATCGATGAGGTGCACCGTTTAATTTGGGGGACCTTTTACGGCAGATACCATTCGCTCCTGGGCAACTCAGGATGAGAAGGAGGGATTGCGTTGCTGATCATTGCCGTAGTACAGGACCAGGATGTCAACCGGTTGTTGGCGAAGTTAATGGAGAAAGGTTATAGTGCAACTAAGCTGGCGAGTACCGGAGGCTTTCTTCGCCGGGGGAATACGACCTTATTGATTGGGGTAAAGCAAGAGGGTGTGCCTGAAGTGATCGCGATCATTAAAGAAGTCTGCCGTACCCGGAAGCAAGTGGTTACTCCGGTGACCGTTGGGGATCAGGCGCTCAACACTTACATTCCTACCCCGGTTGAGGTCGAGGTTGGCGGAGCAACCGTTTTTACGGTCAAAGTCGAATCGTTCGAGAAGATCTGAGGAGAAGTGGGTCGAGCCATGCGGATTAAAGGAGTCGGTGCCGAAACCGCCCCGCCCGTGAACGAGCGGGGGGAAACAGTTGCGGGGACCGGAGGGAAAGCCGGATTTACCCAGGTGCTTAGGGAGCAGGAAGCAAAACTGGCCGGGGGTTGGGAAGAGCTTCTTAACCAGGTCGACGAGCGGGCCAAACAGCTTCTGAACCAACCGAGCACGGAGAATCTCCGGCTTTACCGGGAAGCGGTTCGTGCTTTCTTAAAGGATGCCTTGCGCGGCAGCTTCCGGATGAAGGGCGAGAGCCGCTGGGACCGGCGGGGCAACCGGCGGGTGTTTTGTGTGGTTGAAAAGATCAACAAGGCGTTGGAGGAGTTAACCGCGGCCGTCTTAAAGAAGAATCAAGAAGCGATTGATGTCATGGCGAAGATTGATGAGATTAGAGGTTTATTAATTGATTTATATTATTAAGCCCGGCCGGATACCGGTTATTTCGGTGTGTTTCGGGTAATTCTTCTATTGGAAGATCCGGTCGTGAGGAAATGCGGTAAGGAGAATTGGTTTGTACGAAGAATTGTACAAGCAGCGGCGGGAAGCCCTGGCAAAGGTCTTCCGGTCGCGCACACTCAGCCATGCTTATCTCTTCATCGGCGGGGAGGATCCGGAAAACGAAGAAACAATTCGCTTTTTGGTCCGGATTCTTCTTTGTTTATCGACCGAGCAGCAACCCTGCGGCGAGTGCCGTTCCTGTCGTTTGCTGGCCAGCGGGAATCATCCCGATTTTCGCGTTATCGAGCCCGAGGGTGGCAGTATTAAAATCGATGAAGTGCGGGCGATTTGCTATGATGCGAATCTGCACCCCTATTTATCCTCCCGGAAAGTTTATTATTTTAAGCGCTTCCATACCTTAACGGAAGAAGCCGCCAACGCCTTCTTAAAAACTTTGGAAGAACCTCCCCCCGGGGTCTATTTCCTGGCCCAGGCCGATCAGGAACTCGGGGTGTTGCCGACGGTCCGTTCCCGGATGCAACGGGTTAATCTCGGTTGGCATGAACCGGGAGCCCTTCCGGCAGAGGAAGATGAAGAGTTCTTGCTGGAGGGGAAGGATCTGGTTGCGCTCTTTCAACAAGCGGAAGTGATGAGCAAGAAAGAGCGGGAACAGGTGGAAGAGTATTTAAGGGACTTGCAGTCCTACTACCGGAACAAACTGCTCACCGGGGTCCGGCAAAAGCAGCCCCTTAATCCCGGCCTGACACAGATCCTGATGGCGCTGCAAACAGCCCGGGAACGGGCGGCCGCCAATCTCAACCTCCGGTTGCTGCTGGAAGATTTATATTTAACGATCTATGAAACCTTAAAAATTTAATCCGCAAGAAAGGGGGAAGAGGAGATGGAAGAGACGGTAGCGAAAGACTCTTCTCAATTATATACAGTAGTGGGGGTCCGTTTTAAACGGGCGGGGAAGATCTATTATTTTGATCCGAATGACCTTGATCTGCAGGTGGATCAGGAAGTAATCGTCGAGACTGCCCGGGGACTGGAATATGGCAAAGTTAAGATCGGGCCGAAAGAGGTTGGCGAAGAGGCGATTACCCCGCCGTTAAAAAAAGTCCTCCGGGTGGCAACCGAGAAGGACCGGGAACAGTATCTGGAGAACCAGGAGAAAGAGGCGAAAGCCTTTCAGATTTGTCTGGAAAAGATTAAACAACATGGATTGGAAATGAAATTAATCGATGTTGAATATACTTTTGACCGGAATAAAATCATCTTTTACTTTACGGCCGACGGGCGGGTTGATTTCCGTGAATTAGTAAAGGATTTAGCCTCGGTTTTCCGCACCCGGATCGAGTTGCGCCAGATTGGCGTACGTGATGAGGCCAAAATGCTGGGGGGACTTGGGCCCTGCGGCCGTCCTTTATGTTGTGCCACCTTTCTCGGGGAATTTGCTCCGGTCTCGATCAAAATGGCCAAAGAACAAAACCTTTCCTTAAATCCGACAAAGATCTCCGGGATCTGCGGACGCTTAATGTGCTGTCTGAAATATGAATCAGAGAGTTACCGGGAGAGCAGCAGCAACCTGCCGGCGGTGGGGAGTACGGTGGTTTACCAAGACCAAAAAGCGGTAGTCGTGGAGCAAAACCTGTTAAAAGAGACTTTGGTACTTCAATTGCCCAGTGAGGAGCGGATTGAAGTGCCCCTGGGCGAGGTTGATTTTTAACCTTTAACTTAAGCCTTTTTGAACCGGCGTCAGCCGGTTTTTTCTTGACCAAACGGTGGAAGAAAATGAAATGCGAACAATAAATATTATCTTGTCTTGCATAATTATGAGCACTAAGTTATAATGAGATTGATACTTTTTAGCACATAACGGAGGGTTTTGAATGAAAAAGAAACTATTATTGGCCGGTCTTGTGATCGTGGCGGTTCTTGTGGTTGTCCTGCTTGTCCTGCCGCGTGGCGAGAAAAATCTGCCGGAGAAGATTGTGGTCGGTTCGAGTGCCGATTTTGCCCCCTTTGAGTATGTTGATGAGATTACCGGCGAATTAAAGGGCTTTGATCTTGATTTAATGCGTGCTATCGGTCAAGAGCTCGGAATGGAAGTGGAGATTAAGAACGTAGCCTGGGACGGGATTATTCCCGGTTTGTTGGCGGGTAATTATAATGTCATTGCTTCCGGCTTGACTATTACCGAGGAACGCAAAGAGGTCGTGAACTTTACTGACGCTTACATCAATGCCGGTCAGGTGATCGCCGTCCGCCTTGGCGATCAGCGGATAAAATCTCCTAAGGACCTGGCAGGGAAGAAAGTGGCCGTGCAGGTGAATACCACCGGTGATCTGGTCGTGACCGAGATGCAAGAGAACGGGAGCGTAGCGATTGCTGAGATCCGGCGCTTTAATAACGCGCCCGACGCCTTCCTTGAGCTGATGAACGGCGGGGTCGATGCGGTCGTGATTGACCTGGGCGTGGCCGGCGAACAGCTTAAAGCAACACCCGGTCTTTACCAGATGGCCGGCGAGCCGTTTACGGTTGAGGAATATGGTTTTGCACTGCGGAAAAGCGATACCGCATTGTTGGAAAAGATCAATACGGCGTTGGCCGCATTAAGAAAGAATGGTGTCTACGACGAGATTTACAAAAAGTACTTTGGTGAATAAAACAGTTTAATCAACCGAATAGCAGCCGGGGGCTGCTTTTTCGGTTATTAGATGAAGCAAAAAAGTTTATCCAAATCAGAGATAATATGGAGAAAGGGTAAAAGTGAAAAACGGAGTAATGAATACCAGGAAAAAGAGCAAAAGAAAGGAGTGGACGCAGTGGGTTATGTCTGGAGTTGGCAGGTAATTGTCCAGTCCTTTCCCATGCTTCTAGCCGGAGCCGGTTTAACAATCCGTCTGACCTGTATTGCCGTTAGTATGGGAATCTTAATCGGGACATTTTTCGGGATCGGACGGGTCGCCAAGAATGCGTTGATTTTCAGTCTAAGTTCGATTTATGTAAATTTCATTCGCGGTACACCTCTCTTGGTCCAACTTTACCTTGTCTATTTCGGGATTCCGGCCTTGATCGGGATTCCGATCCCCCCGTTACTGGCGGCTTATATCACCATGTCAGTCAACAGCGGCGCCTATGTTGCGGAGATTGTCCGCGCGGGGATCCAATCGATCAGCCGGGGGCAGATGGAGGCCGCCCGTTCTTTGGGCATGACCTATGGACAAGCGATGCTGCATGTGATTCTTCCGCAAACCTTTAAGCGGATTATCCCGCCGTTGGGAAATGAATTCATTGCTTTGCTGAAGGATTCTTCCATCGTGTCCGTTATTGCTTTGGAGGAGTTGGTCCGGAAGGGATACCTCATCTCGGGCCGGACCTTCCGTTCGTTTGAGATCTGGACGGCGGTGGCGTTTATGTTTCTCTTTATGACCCTGCCGATCACGCAATTAGTGAACTATACGGAGAGGAAGTTGAAGAAGGGTGATTGAAACCAGAGATCTGCATAAACACTTTGGCCGACTGCACGTCTTAAAGGGAGTCTCCGTCCAGATTAACCAGGGCGAAGTAATCTGTGTGATTGGGCCGAGCGGTTCCGGGAAGAGCACCTTCCTCCGTTGTTTGAATTTTTTGGAGGAACCAACCAGCGGTCAGATCTTCATTGATGGCCAGGAGATCACCAACAAGAATGAGACCGATATTAATAAAGTCCGGGCGGAGGTGGGGATGGTCTTCCAACAATTCAATCTCTTCCCGCATATGAATGTCCTGGATAACATCTGCCTCGCCCCGGTGAAAGTCCGCAAGCTCCCGCGCGCCGAAGCGGAAGAACGGGCATATGCGCTTTTGAAAAAAGTTGGTTTGTTGGATAAAGCCAAAGCTTTTCCCGATCAACTCTCCGGCGGTCAGCAGCAACGGGTTGCGATTGCCCGGGCTTTGGCGATGCAACCGAAAGTGATGTTGTTTGACGAACCAACATCAGCCTTGGATCCGGAGATGATTAAAGAAGTCCTGGATGTAATGAAGGATTTAGGCCGCGAGGGAATGACAATGGTAGTGGTCACGCACGAGATGGGTTTTGCCCGGGAAGTGGCGGACCGGGTCCTCTTTATGGATGACGGGATGATTTTGGAGGAAAATTCCCCGTCCGAAATCTTCACCTCCCCGGCCAACGAGCGGACGAAGATGTTTTTAAGTAAGATTCTTTAAGATTAAAGGGGTGCGCACCAAACGGCGACACCCCTTTTTAATTTGCCGTTTTCCCTTGCTTTGATCTTTTTTATTCAGCCCCGGCTGAAAGGATGGCTGTTCAGTAATCTATGTGTGGGGGTAATAGGTAATATTTTCTAGCTGAAATCACAAGTAGAACAGGTTGACGCTTGGAAGTTTCATAAGGAACTGTATTTTAAACTCGGGCAGGAGTGATTATCTTAGGATCGAGGAGTGCTGTTCCGGGGTGCCGCGCCCGTTTAAGTACTTGGGATGGAATAAAAGGAACCATTTCGACGTGACCGTCCTCGAAAAGACGGTTTCCCGGAGTAATAGGCAACAATAGAGAGCCTGGCTGAGCGTAACACTCCAGGCGGCGCCGGCTAAACCGAAATGGGGCAACGGGACAAAAGCAGCGGCGACACCGGTTTTAATGAGAAGCATAACCAAAGTGGCCCGGAGAAGAAAAGCTTGTTTCCCAAGCCCTTCGGCGACCGGCGCAAGGATCTGGTTGATCACCATAAAAGGGAGAGCCGGCAGGAGAAACGGCAGATATTCGGTAGCGGCGGTGGTCTGGTAGAAAAGGAAGGAGACGATTGGTCCGAAACGGAGGAGGACCCCGGCCGTAACAAGCCCATAAACCAGCGCGACCCCAAGCAAGCGGCGGATTTTCCGCAAATAAAGGGAGAGGTTCCGGCCTACACTGGCTTGGGCGGTTGCCGGAAGGATAATGGTGGAGAGCGGGGAGAATAAAAACACGGGAAAGAAGAGGATGGGAGTGGCCATTCCCCAGTATTCACCGAGTTTCGTTGCAGCCAGGGTCGGAGAAAGTCCCCCTTTTTTCAGGAGATGGGGCAGGAGGATGCCGTCGGCGATCCGGGATAAAGAGAGGATCAACTGTTGGGCCATTAAAGGAAAAGAGGAGTTTAAGAGGGACGAAAGCAAGCGTCCTTGAACAACCGGTTGGACAGCGTGCTTCATCAGCGGGCGGATGCAGAGGAAATCATAGGTGCCGAGCAGCAACAAACAGGTTAATTCCCCTAAGATAAAACCCTGGGCGAGGGTTTGCGCGCTCCTTTCCACCCCCGGACAGGCTGTCGAATACAGGATAAAAACGACGAAAACGCTCTCCCCCACCGTTTCAGCGGTTTCCGCCCAGACCAGGGGGGCAATCCGGTTCAGCCCATGCAAGTATCCCCGGTAAAGCAGGCACAGACAATTGAGGTTAAGAGCCAAGGCTAGATACCGAAGGAGGACGCTGGTGCGGGAATCATTAAAGAGCAAACTCCCGAGAGGTCCGGCGTACAGAAACAGGAAGA
The DNA here is from genome assembly GCA_029782135.1 of Bacillota bacterium. Taxonomy (GTDB): domain Bacteria; phylum Bacillota; class UBA4882; order UBA10575; family UBA10575; genus JAAYGU01. Next base: position 47,689 of record JAKOVI010000133.1, on the reverse strand, counting down.
AAGCAATGATGGAGGCGGCAAGCGAGACCAGGGAAAAGGCTTTTTTTTTCGCTTCAAGAATCCAAGCCGGGTTGTTACGGGCTTGTTCGATCGCGACCAGGCGAACGAGGGCGGCCGGGAGGCCCATCGTGATTAAAATCACCAGTAGCCGGTAGAACGGAAAAACCATCCCGACCAAACCAAAAGGTTCAGCACCGCACCGCCGGACCAGTAAGATGCGGTAGATTTCACCATAAACTTTCAGGACCAGATTTGATGAACTTAACAAGAGAAAATTTTTGAGTTGGGAACGGAGCTTGATCTTCAAAACAATTCCCCCATAATTAGGAGATTGAGCTGTGTTTAAAGCAGAGGGTCAATAGTATAAAAGTATGTCTCGTTCCGAATCTTCATGCAGGATTTCCCGGAGAACTAATTGAATAAATACAAAGATTGGGATCGACAGAGGTGTGTTCATGAAAACGATTGGCGTCTTTCCACTCTTGCGGAAACCGCGGGCGGTGGAGGTGGCGAAGGAACTCATCAACCTGTTGCAAGAGGTTGATTTCCAAGTGGTACTGGAGAAAGAGACTGCCCGTCAGATCGGCCGGGAGCACTTGGGGTTGGCCGCCCAAGATTTACTGGCGCAAATGGATTGCGGTGTGGTTTTGGGCGGAGACGGCGCGTTACTCTCGCTTTCGCGGCTCATCTATCCCCGTGAGATCCCGATTTTTGGCATCAACTTAGGACATCTCGGTTTCTTAACCGAAGTAGAGGATAAAGAGTTGAAGTTTGCCGTGGATCGACTGCGGGCCGGGCAGTTTGAGATTGAAGACCGGATTATGGTCGGCGCCGAGGTGCAGCGGAACGGTGAAAAGGCGGGCTCTCTGGTCGGGTTGAATGATATTGTCTTGACCAAAGGTGTTTCCGCGCGGATGTTAAGATTCGAGGTCCTGATTGATCATTACTTAACGGCCGCGATGGCAGCGGACGGCGTCATTGTTTCCACCCCCACCGGCTCGACGGCTTATTCTTTATCCGCCGGGGGGCCGATTGTCGCCCCGCAGCTTGCTGCTTTGGTGCTCACCCCGATCTGCGCCCATTCCTTCTTCAACCGGCCATTGGTGATCGGGAGTAATGCCGTGATCGAAATAAAATTCACCGTGATGCCACGGGAAGTGATGTTGACGGCGGACGGGCAGGAGAGTCTCTTCATTGCCCCCAATGATGAGGTCAAAATTTACACCGCACCACATAAAACCAGATTGATCCGGTTTAAAGAAAAAAGCTTTTATGGTTTGTTACGTGAAAAGGTCAAACAAGGACACTTATAAGCGGGGTGATCCAGTGAAAGCAAGACGGCAGGCCTTAATCTTAAACATAATTAAGGAAAAGAGCATTGAAACGCAGGAGGAACTTGGCGAAGCCCTCAAAAAGGAGGGGGTGGGCGTCACGCAAGCTACTCTCTCCCGTGATATTAAGGAACTGGGTTTAATTAAGGTCCCGACGCCGGACGGGAAATACCGCTATTCAATGCCGACCGACCGGAGTTTTTCCGATCTCATGAAACGGGCGGAGCGTATGTTTGAACATGCCGTCATCGGGATCGATTACAGCGAGAATCTGATTATTATCAAGACAACGAATGGGACGGCTCAAGGCGTGGCGGCTGCTTTGGATGACTTGGAATGGCAAGAGGTGTTGGGGACAATTGCCGGGGATGATTCGATCTTGGTGATTGTCAGAAAGAAAGACCAAGTGGAAGAGGTCTTAGCCCGGCTTTATAAATTGAGGAGGTAAAACGATGCTGCGGGAGCTTTTCATCGAGAATTTCGCCCTCATCGACCGTCTGCGCTTAGAGTTCGGACGGGGCTTTAATATTTTGACCGGTGAGACCGGCGCGGGCAAGTCAATTATCATTGATTCCGTCAGCCTGTTGCTCGGAGGGCGTTCTTCGGTGGAACAAGTACGGGCCGGCGCAGAGGCAGCCCAGATCGAAGGGGTTTTTGAGGTGGACGGCAGTCCGGATCTCCTCCGCCTCCTGGAAGAGTGGGCGATTCCCTTTGCCGAGGATCGACTGCTAGTTATTCACCGTGAGATCCACCAGAGCGGTCGCAGCCGCTGCCGGGTGAACGGGCAGACAGTGACCCTCTTGACCTTAAGCCGGATCGGCCGTTTGCTCATGGATATTCACGGGCAGCATGAACACCAATCCCTTCTCTCTACAGTGGCACAGCGCCAGATCCTTGATTCCTTCGGGGGCGAAACTTTAGCCCGGAAAGCGGAGGAAGTAGCCGCGCTCTACCAGCAGTGGCAGGCGGTGAAGGATGATTTGGCGGCGCTGGAGATGAGTGAGGAGGAGAAAAACCGGCGGATTGAGTTTATCAGCTTTCAGCTCCAGGAGATCGAGAACGCCAGGTTACAACCGGGCGAGGAAGAGAACCTGACGCGGGAGCGGACGATTCTGGCCGCCGCCGAAAAATTGTACGAAAGTGCTTCACTAACCTATCAGCAATTGTACGGAACCGAGGAGTCGGGATCCGCCCTGGACAAGCTGGGAGAAGGAATCCAGGCGCTGGCGAAAGCCGCCGAGGTCGATGCGACCCTGCAACCTTTGGTGGAAACGATGCAGCAGGCGGCCTGCCAGCTTGAAGAAGTCGCCAGAGAGGTCCGGACTTACCGTGACCGGATTGAGTTTAACCCGGAGGCATTAGCCCGGATTGAAGAACGGTTGGATGAGATCACGAAACTGAAAAGAAAATATGGACAGGGAATTCCCGAGATTCTCCGGTATGCGGCAAAAATCCGGGAAGAACTGGCGGCGATCGAAGACCAGACTGCCCGCAGAGAGACCCTGACGAAAAAACTCCGTGCCCTGGAAGAAGAGTTGACCCAGGCGGTACTGGCCTTATCCGTGCTGCGGAAGGCAACCGCCCGGAAACTGGAAAGTACCGTCAGCAAGGAATTAGCCGAGGTCAATATGGCGAAGACCGTCTTTCAGGTCGAATTTAGCCGGACGCCGGATCAAGCGAACGGGATCCCGGTGAACGGGGAAAAAGTTGCCGTCACCAAAGACGGGATTGATCAGATCCAGTTTTTGGTGGCGCCCAATCCCGGCGAGGGTCTGCGCCCGTTGGCGAAGATTGCATCCGGTGGCGAGCTTTCCCGCTTGATGTTGGTCTTGAAAGTGATTATGGCGGAAGAAGACCAGATCCCGACGATGGTCTTTGACGAGATCGACACCGGGATTGGCGGGCGTACGGCGCAGGCGGTCGCGGAGAAACTGCTTTTATTGGGCCTTTCCCACCAAGTAATCTGTGTCACCCATTTGCCGCAGATTGCCAGCATGGCTGACCGGCATTACTATATTGAGAAAAAAACGGTGGCCGACCGGACGATCGTCGAAGTCCGGGCCTTGGAGGAGCAGGAACGGGTGGAAGAGTTGGCCCGGATGCTGGGTGGAGCGGAGGTTACCGCGACCACCCGGGAACATGCTCAGGAGATGTTGTTACTGGCCGCCTCTGTCCGCGCGAGTAAAAGCGGACGCTAAGGAAGCGGCAACCTACGACATGGCTATACAGAGAGAAGCCCCGGTGCGGGCTGGTCGTTAGGGGGTGGAGATGATGCTGAAAGAACTCTCCAAGCAACAACGTCAAGTCCTGCTGTTGTTATTAATCGCGATTCTGCTTGGCGCCGGCAGTCTTTGGTACCGTTCCTGGCAGCAAGGGCCGGTGACCATCCATCTGGTTTCACCGGTCCAATCGGCCTGGCCGGGACCGGCGCCGGATTCTCAAACGAAGGCTCAGCTTCCACAGGGAAGCAACATTGCCGGGCAAAACCGTGGCGGAGTAGAGGTCTTCGCCGCCTCCGGTCAGGGCGCGAAACCGGCCACTGCCGATCCGGCGGAAGGAGGCCTCGAGCCGGTAAACACGGAGACCGCCCAGGGTGAGGCCATGGTTGCCTTAATTGATCTCAATACCGCAACCAGTGAGGAGTTGCAGACAATTCCCGGAATTGGCCCGGTTTTGGCTTCCCGGATCATTGAATACCGGGAGCAGGTTAAAAAATTTGAACGGGTTGAAGAATTACTCGCGATCAAAGGAATCGGGGAAAAAACGCTTGCCAAGATCAAACCATACATCACGATCAATCCATGACACCGCCACCCCTCTTCTTCTTTTCCCTGTTCCTCGGTGGCGGGGTCATCACCGGTTGGTATGCGGCGCCCTGGCTCCCCTTAATCGGCCTTTTTCTACTTGTTTTTTCTGGTTTTCCTCTTCGGTGGCGGCCGCGCCATACGCCGAAGTTAATTGGAATGCTCCTCTGTTTTACACTAGGCCTCTTTTCCGGGGCACGGGAAGCGCGGATCAACAGCCAAGGCTGGGCGCTGCTCAAACAGTATCAAGTGCCGCTCCTCAGGGTGGCCGGGACGGTGACGAAGCCGCCCTCCCCCTGGCGGAACGGCTCGCGTTTTACCTTACGGGTTGAAGAACTCAACGGAGAAGCATTAACGCTTCATCCCCTTCCCCGGTGGGAAATTTTTCTTGACACACCGCAAACGTACGATTATGGTCAACGGTTGGAACTAACCGGGCGGGTTTTTGGTACCCCCACCAAACAGGTTACGGCCTGGACCAGGGAAAGGATTACGGGCGGTTTTTTTGTGTACGGGATGCCCCGGCTCTGCGGGACGGGAAAGGTTAATCCTGTTTGGCGGTTCGCCTACCGGTTACGCCAGGAGTTACTGGCAGTGGGCGAAAAGACGCTCTCTCCGGAGGCAGCAGCTGTTTTACACGGGATGTTATTGGGGATCCGCGCGGACGACTTGCCGGCCTCCTCTTTTGAACGGGCGGGAATTGCCCACCTCCTCTCCGTGAGCGGTTTGCATCTCTTGTTCTGGCTTGGTTTATTTTGGGGGATCGGCAAACTTTTCCACCTCCCGGACCGGCTCCTCGCCGTCCTGGCTGTGCCGGTGATCAGCCTTTTTATAATGATGGCCGGCGCCGGAGCGCCCGCGGTAAGGGCGGGGATCATGGCCCTCTTTGCCCTGGGCGGAGAGTTGGTCCGGCGTCCGGCCGGGCCGTCTCAGCGTTTGGCCGCGGCCGCCGGGGGGATTATGCTCCTCCGTCCGCTGGAGATCTTTGCCCCGGGTTTTTGGCTTTCATTTGCCGCCTGCGCCGGGGTGATCTTGCTCTATCCGCGGTGGGAACAGGCGGTCGCGCGCTCGCCGTTCTCCTCTCTCCTCAAACCCCTCTTGTTTTCTTGCGCGGCGCAGTTAATGGTCTTTCCCTTAACGGTGAGATGGTTTGGCGGCTTTTCGCTCCTTGCTCCCCTGAGCAATCTAATCCTCGTCCCGCTCGGAGGTTTTGCCGTCCAAATTGGTCTCCTCGCTGCTTTGCTGGGGACGGTTTACCTGCCGGCCGCCGTCTTGTTGAATGCCGGCAACAATCTACTCATCCAGTTCTTCATGAAGCTGGTCGCCCTCTTTGACCACTGGCCGGGTTATCTCACCCTGCCCCCCTGGCCGTGGCTGACGGTAGGGGCGGTTTATCTGATTATTGGAATCCTAACTTGGGGAATGGAGGTTAATCCGATTAATAAAAGAAGAAGAATCCCGCTCTTTTATCACTTTCTCATCCTCTGCCTTATCGCCCTGCTGGTCACCGGGTATTTCCTGGTTGATACCGTGCAGCCCCGGGTCAGGGTGGTCTTTTTTGATGTCGGACAAGGGGATGCGGTTTTAATCTCGGTGCCCGGGGGTTACCACTTCCTCGTTGACGGGGGAGAAGCCCGGGGGTATACGGAAGAGATCAAACCATACCTGTTGGAACAGGGAATCCGCCGCCTCGATCTGGTGGTTGTCACCCACCCCCATGAAGATCACCTGGGCGGGGTGGTCCGTCTTTTGGAGGACCGACAGATCCAGGTGGAGCAAGTGTTAACCAGCGGGATAGCGCATACGACCAATCTTTACCGGAGATTTCTTGAGTTGTTGCTGGAACGGGAGATCCCCCTCCTGGAAGGAGTAGCAGGAACGACCTTACGCCTGGGACCGGTGGACGGGGTGGTGCTCCATCCGCCCTCCGGTTATCTCCAAGGGGTGGATTCGGCGCTCAACAATAACTCACTCGTCTTCTTGTTACGGTTTGGCGGTATCCGCCTCCTCTTGACCGGCGATACAGAAAGGGCGGGCGAAGCAGTGATGGTTAAATCTTATGGCGAAGCGCTCCGGGCCAATCTCTTGAAAGTCGCCCATCATGGGAGTGATACCAGTACGGGAGAGGATTGGCTGGAACTGGTGGCGCCGGAGATTGCGGTGATCAGTGTGGGCGCCGGAAACCAGTTCGGGCACCCCTCGCCCGAAATCTTATCCCGGCTTGCCGCCCGGGGGACGGCGGTTTACCGGACCGATCAGGACGGGCGCTTAACCGTTTATCTGAAAAACAGCCGTCTGGGCCGTTACAGCAAGATTATCGTGGAAAGAGAGGTTAACAAAGAATGAGGGCCGACGAATTGATCCGGAGTTTAGAGCAGTATGGAGTAAAAAGCCTGCGGCGGCCGGTTTTATTCCTCGGTGAGGAAGAATACTGGGTTCAGGCCGGGATCGCTGCCCTCAAGCGTCTGCTTTTTACCGCGGAAGATGAAGAATATAATTGTCTGGATCAAGAGTTAAAAAGCGTGGAACCGGTAAATTTAACAGAATGGCTGAGTAACCCGCCATTTTTCAGCACCAACCGCCTGGTGATCCTGAGGGGCGTGGAAGAGGTGAAAGCGAATCTGGAAAGCGTCTTTCTCCGCCTCCTCGCTCACCCGGCAAACGGAGTATACGTCGTCCTTACCGCCCGTCAGCTTGACCGGCGGAAAAAGTTTACGAAAGAACTGACCGCCCTGGTTGAACTCTGTGAATGTCCGGTTTTGAAGGTCTACGAGGCGAGAAAGTGGGTGCAGCAGGAGGCCCAGAAACTGAAACTCCGCCTTTCCACCGACCAGATTAATCAGCTTTTAGAAGTGAAAGGTGTCTCCTTAGGGAATTTATATAATGAACTAGTCAAGCTCCGGACCTTCCTGGGCGGGGAGCAAAGAGTGGTTACCAGGGAAGAATGGACTTCATTGTTGGGCGAAGCCTCGGCGATTAATGTTTTTGCGTTGACGGACGGAATTTTTGAGGGGCAAACGGAAAGAGCGCTTAAGCAGTTGATCCTGATGTTGGAGGCAGGAGAGCCCCCGCTGAAGATACTGGGGATGCTGGGGGGAGAGGTCCGCCGTCTCCTGATGGCCTGGGATCTGGTCCAACGGGGACGTGGCGGCAGTCTGCAAACAGAGTTGGGATGCCATTCCTTTGTCGCGGAAAAACTTAGCCAGCGGGTGAAAACTGTTGATTACCAACAGTTGCGCCAAGCCCACCGGCGCATTCTTGAGGCCGACGCCCGGCTTAAAACCGGCGGGGAGGCACGACTGGAGCTCGAAATGGCCTTGTTGGACCTCTGCACCGTCTTTTCCCCCGGGAGAAGGGGGATAAAACAAAATCACCCGCGGGGCGGGTGAAGGTCAGGGTCTGAAACGCTTATTAACCATTAACGGCGGATTGACTGTTTAATCTGCGCATTAAGCGGCTTTTTTTCCGAGCGGCCGCGTTTTTATGAATTAACCCTTTCGTGACGGCTTTATCCAACTTTTTGATGCTGAGAGTGATCAAATCCCTGGCTTTTTCGGGATCGCTTGCGATCGCACTTTCTGTCTTCTTAATGATGGTTTTCAGTTCCGATCTCTGGCTGCGGTTTCTGGCCCGGCGAAGTTCAGAAATGGCGACTCTTTTTTCGGCCGATTTGATGTTTGGCAACGGGTCTCACCTCCAACTCTTCGAATGACTTATTATATTTTACCTCCTTTCCCTACCCTTTGCAAGTCTTTTTCGCGGCCAAGCGTGCTCCTCCCCGCCTGTGCTGCCCTTGGTAACCAGATCTTAACAAAGGACAATCGCCGTAAAACCGGCAAAAATAATGCGGTGGGCGTGCCCGTGCTTTGATTCTGGATCAGGTGAGGCATAATTTAGCTAAGCCTGGGGGAGGATAAGGGTAAGAAATAAAGAGGAGGTAGTTTGATGATTGGGGCAGTTGTCCGTTTTATCGTCTCTGCTTTAGTCTTAATGCTCGTCGGTTTTCTTGTTCCGGGCTTCCGGGTTGGCGGTTTTATGGGAGCGCTCCTGGCGGCAATTGTGATTGCGATCTTGGGATACATTGCGGAAAGCCTTTTTGGCCGTAACGTCTCGCCGCAGGGAAGAGGATTAGTGGGGTTCCTGACCGCCGCCGTGGTCATTTATCTTACCCAGTTTATCGTCCCCTCGGTTGAAGTTTCCATTCTCGGGGCGTTAATTGCCTCTGCGGTGATTGGGATCATTGACGCGGTTGTCCCAACCGAGCTAAGGTAAAAAGCCGGTCATCATCGCAAATCCCCGGCAAGGGATCGACTAACCTTCCGAGAGTTGGAAGGCGTGAAAAAGCTGAAAAAAGGAGGCCGGCGGGTTAATGTCGGTTTTTGATCAAACCTGGGGCGAGATTAGGACCGATCTGGCGGTTGAAGCTCACCAATTCATAGCAGAGCAAAGAGGAGCTTCCCTCCCCGGGGTGCAGACGCAATCCGAAGATATGGGGGTCGCGCAAGTCACCCGGGTGATTATTCAAACGCCGGAAGCTGGCCAGGCGCTCGGGAAACAACCTGGTTATTACGTCACGATCGACTCTCAAGCTTTGCGCGGGCGTGACAAAGATGATCTTGAAGAAGTAGCAAAGGTGATCGCCGCCGAACTGCAAGGGTACATCCGCGGGTTTAATTTTAATGATGAAGCGACAGCTCTGGTTGTCGGGTTGGGAAACTGGAATGCCACTCCGGACGCGCTCGGGCCGAAAGTCGTCGAAAAAATCCTGGTGACCAGGCATCTTTACCAGACATCCCCTCCGGAGAAACGCGGCGGCTTACGGCCGGTCTGTGCGATCTCCCCCGGCGTGCTGGGGATTACCGGCATTGAGACCCAGGAGATCATTGCCGCGATTGTCCAAAGAATTAAACCATCATTTGTCCTGGCGATTGATGCCCTCGCTTCCCGTAATACCGACCGCATGTGCAGCTCGGTGCAGATTGCGAACACCGGAATAAATCCGGGTTCCGGGGTGGGTAACCGGCGCCTCGGCCTGACCGCCCAATCATTGGGGGTACCGGTGATTGCGGTTGGGGTTCCGACCGTCGTGGAAGCGAAAACAATTATCCGGGATGCCCTCGAACAGGCGAGCCGTCTGGGGGGAACACCCCTGCAAAACCTGCGCAAAGAAGTGGTTGACCAAGTGCTCTCCCCTTATTTCCGGGATTTGATTGTCACGCCTAAAGAGATCGATGTGCTGATTCAGGATCTTTCCCGGGCCTTGGCCGGGGCGATCAATCTCGCCCTCCACCCTGGCGTGACGGCGGAAGAAGTTTTTCGTTATCTGGAATAGCTTTCAGTTCTTAAGCACTCTCCGCTCTTCATAAAATAGAGAGACAGGGGGGTGTTCAATTGCCTGCGAAAAGAGGACGGCGCGTTCCTCCTGCGGTGGTTACCAATTTCATCTGTTTGAATCTCTTGATCATCCTTTCCTTGCTCTTCTCTACCTTCGGCTTGCATTTCTTCCTCCGGCCGAAGGGCCAACCGGTTACCTCCGGCCCAAGGGGAAAGCCAAGGGAGCAAGGGATTATGGCCCGGTGGGAGATGGATCTTGAGTTGGCCCGCCGGATCCTGAGCGAAGGAATACCATTTTTGAAACGGAGAAACAACCCCTAACCTGTAGCCAGGGATACGGGGTTTTTTCGATGTTTTTTGGAGAAGGAGTACTCTCTTTGATGGGGAAATTCTTCAGAAGACGTAATACATTGAGAGAGAAAGGGTTTTGCGCTTGAAAACACCATCTTTTTCGTCCGGTCAATTAACAAGGGCAGCCGGGATGATCTCCGCGATGATCCTGCTCAGCAGGTTACTGGGGTTTGTCCGGGAAGTAATCACCACCACCTTCTTCACCCGCGCCGAGACTGACCCCTTTTATGCCGCCTTTATCATCCCTGATTTTATGTATTACTTATTGGTCGGCGGTGCTTTGTCGGCCGCCTTTATCCCGCTTTTCTCCGAATATTTAGCCAAAGGAGAAGAAGAAGAAGGCTGGAAGATGGCCAGTACTTTTATCAACCTGACCATTATTTTACTGGCTGTTTTTTCGCTGTTGGGTATCATTTTTGCCCGTCAGTTGGCGCCGTTACAGGCATACAGCATGAAAGAAGGAAAACTGGAATTACTCGTAGAACTGACGAGAATGATGTTTCCGGCAGTCTTTTTTACCGCGCTTGCCGGGTTGATGGGCGGCGTTCTCAACTCGTACCAACGCTTTTTCATTCCGGTCCTTGGTCCGGTCCTCTATAATATCGGAATCATCTTTGGGGCATGGTTTTTGGGACCGCGGTTTGGGATTAAGGGCATGGCTTTTGGGGTGGTTGGCGGCGCCCTCGTCAACTTCCTTACACAAGCGACTTTTGTCTTTAAGATCGCCAAAGGGTATAACCTTTCGTATCTTGATCTCAAGCATCCCGGCTTAAAGCGGATCGTCGTCTTAATGATCCCGGCTTTGGTGGGGCTCTCCGCCACGCAGTTGAACATCTGGATTACGACAAATATGGCTTCCGCTTTACCGGAGGGGAGCATTACCTATCTCCGCTTGGCCCAAAGGTTGGTCCTTCTCCCGCTCGGGATCTTTGCGATGGCGGTTTCAACCGCTTTCTTCCCGACGCTTTCGCAGCTAACTGCCGTTGGTAAATGGGAGGAGTTTAAAGAGAGTCTGGCGCTGGGGATCAGAGCGATCCTTTTTATCACAATCCCCTCCGCCATTGGTTTTATCACCATGCGCCGGGAGATTATCCGGTTGCTTTTCGAGCGGGGGGAATTCACGCCGGCGCAAACAGAGTTAACCGCTTATGCCCTGTTTTTTTACAGTTTAGGTCTTTTCGCGCACGGGGCGATTCAGATTTTGCCCCGGGGGTTTTATGCCTTGAAGGATACGATTACACCGGTCAAGGTGACGAGTGTCACCGTTTTATTGAGTATCTTCCTTAATTTTATCTTTTTAAAATTCACCAATTTACAACATGGCGGGCTTGCCCTCTCCTTTTCTTTAATGGGCGTTGCCAATATGTTGCTCTCCCTTTTTCTCTTACGGCGGAAAGTCGGAGGCATCCAGGGGAGAAAGATCATTAAAACCAGCTGCCAATCCCTTCTGGCCGCCCTCGGGATGGGGCTGATCATCCGGAGCTTTATGCCGGTTTGGAACCATTTTTTAATCGGGCTGGGGCTATCGCGAAACTTGTTCAATCTCTTCCAAGTGATGGGCGGAGTCGTTGCGGGCGGTTTCAGCTATCTCTTGCTCACTGCCACCTTGCGGATGGAAGAGACGAAGTTATTGCAGAAAATGTTGAGAAGACAATAAAGCCGCCCGGTTCTTGCTGTTGCCTCCATCTCGTGGAGGGCGCCTTCCTGATCTCCTTTCTGATCCCGCCGGTCAGCGGGTTTTGGAAAGAAGAAAGACCGGCCCGCTTCTGGGCGCTCTTTCAGGATCACAAACTTGACCGGGATCAGTTCAATCCTTGGCGCGACGAATGGGAGGGTTTGCGCGCGATTGATCGGGGTGGGTTCGGCCTTTTTCCTCGCGGCGCTCTCCTGTGCCGGTGCCGTTCTGGGTTGTTACGGGCTAATGAAAGAACAGACAATCGGCGTTACATAACGGATAGGATGAAAAATGTAGACGGCCCCTTATGAACAGCGGATTAAAAATGAAGACGGAAGAAGGATTTTTGAGGACCAACCGCGAATTATAACCTAGATATAATAGCAGGTCATAATTTCGGGCGGTAATTAATTCGAGGAAGGAAAAGGTTGGATGCGTAAACGAAGACGGTTAACAACGTTGCTTACCACTTCTCTCCGGTGGAAAAAAGAGAGAGAACCCCAGGTCGTAAGTGCAGGGAACAGTGTGGAGGAAGAGCTGGTTCTCCAAGCAAAACAGGGGGAAGCGGAGGCCTTCCGGCAACTTGTAGAGCTGCACTGGTCCAAGGTCTTTCATCTGTTGTTGGGACTGGTCCGCGACCAAGGAGTAGCCCAAGACTTGACGCAAGAGGTTTTTGTGAAGGCCTGGGAAAAATTGCCTACTTTCCGTGGGGCTTCGACCTTTTGGACCTGGCTCTACCGGATTGCTTACTATACAGCCCTCGACGAGCTCCGCAAGAAAAAGCGGGAAGCCGGTGTCATTTCTGTTGGCGAAAACTATCGTGAATTGATCCAGCCACCGGCCAGGGAACCGTTGGAAGTTGTCGTGCAAAGGGAGCAAGTCCGGGATTTACATAAAGCATTACACCGCCTGACTTTTGCCCAACGGATTGCGCTGATCCTCTACTACTTTCAGGGTTTTTCCTACCAGGAGATTGCCACGTTGACCCGCCGTCCCCTGGGCACGATCCGGGCCGATCTCCACCGGGGAAAAGAGAAACTGCGGGAGATGATCGCCGAGAAGTGGGGATTAAAGGATGCCCTCAATTATTACTAAGCCACCGGAACCGGGCCCCATTGTTGACAGCCGTTAACATTTATGGTAGTCTTTAGATAAGACATTACGCCCTGAAGCAAGGGGTAATGTCTTCTACTATTCTTGGTGTTTACCAGGAAATGGATCAAGGGAGGCAAAAATGAAAACACCAAATGTGTTAGCGGCCAGTTTGAAGGAAGAGCTAATCAAACATTTAGTGCAGGTGGAAGAGAACGCCGACCATTTTATCGAAGATTTTTTCCCCTCGCCTTCACCGGAAAGGGAAGAAATAAAAGAAACGTTACAGCAGTATATTAAAAAAATCGAAGATCTTCTTACAACCGCATCCTTGGGGGATGAGCAAGAGGAGTTTCCCTTTGTGATCATTGGTTGCCAGGTCGAGGTGAAAGATCTGGTCTCCGGTGAGATCTTAGTCTTCAGAATAATTTCACCGGCCGGTGGGTTGCCTGGAGAACATGGAATTTCACCCCTCTCGCCGGTAGGAAAGGCTTTGCTGCTCAAAGAGAAAGGGGCACAAGTCTGTGTTGAGGCCCCGGGTGGCACCTTTCATTACCAGATCACTTCGATTACTTACACAAAAAGCGCATGAAATAAGCTTCCGGCCGAAAGCCATGTAAACTTCCGCGTCAAAACCGGATATTTAAATTGTCCGCCTCCCCCTGCTCCAGAAGTAAAAAAGTATTCTCAAGATTTGTTGATTCCGGTATAATAGCTAAAGTATCACAAGCAACATGGGGGAGTTAAAGATGATCGGAATTGGCACGATAATTAACGCACTAGCAATCGGTGGCGGGGCGGCGATCGGCCTTTTAATTAAAAACGGGATCCCGGAACGGATCAAAACAACGATTATGCAAGCGATCGGTTTAGCTGTTTTGATGATTGGTCTTTCCGGAAGCTTAAAGGAGATCTTTCAAGTCGCGGCCGGTGGGTATTTAGAAAGTAGATTTACCATCTTAATGATTTTGTGTTTAGTTTGCGGGGGAATCATCGGTGAACTCCTGCGGATCGAGGAGCGGCTGGCGAATTTAGGCGGTTGGTTGCAAAAACGGTTTTCCAAGCAAGGCGGGGATTTGGTCCGCGGGTTTGTGACGGCCAGTTTAGTTTATTGTGTCGGGGCGATGGCCGTCGTCGGCGCCTTGGAGGATGGTCTGACCGGCAAAATCAATATTTTATTATCCAAGTCCTTGCTCGACGGGATTTCCGCGGTGGTCTTTGGGGCCAGTTTGGGTGCAGGAGTTGCGCTCTCCGCCCTTTCAGTCCTGCTCTACCAGGGAGTAATCACCTTACTGGCCGGTACGGTGAAAGCATTACTGACAACGACCGTGATCAGTCAAACCTCTTTGCTCGGCGGGGTATTAATTATGAGCATCGGCCTCAACCTCCTGGAGATTACGGAGATTAAAATCGGAAACCTGTTGCCGGCGATCTTTCTCCCGGTCGTGTTTGATCTGGTCAAACAACTTTTACCAGTGTTTTAAAAAGTGGTTGTAAAGACTGCAAGGGCAACATTCAACCAAATGACCCTGGTGCTTTGTAACCGGGGTTTTCTTATCGCCGGGAATGTACGGTTTTCATCGCGTCTGCCGGGAGCGAAGGCTTGTTTTCCGGCAAAAGCTATTTTTCATTATGGTTGTTTTATATTATAATGGTTTGGTGCGGTGAATAAAGTTTATCAGTTTTGACTTGAAGGAGGCGACTCCCATGCGTAAGTACTCAGGACTGTTCATTGTCCTCGGGATCATGCTGGTTGTGATCATTATTTTCGCCGGTTACTATAATTCATTTATGTCATTGGAAGAAACGGTCGAAGGGCGCTGGGCGGAGATTGAGAACAATCTGCAACGAAGGGCGGATCTCATTCCGAACCTGGTGGCATCGGTTCAAGGATACGTTTCGCACGAAGCGGCGGTATTCACGGAGATCGCGCAGGCACGCAGCCGGCTCCTGGGGGCGGAGGGAGTGGCCGGCAAAGTTGAAGCCTCTTCCGCGCTTGATTCCGCGCTCGGCCGTTTATTAATGGTCGTTGAGCAGTATCCCGAGTTAAAGGCAGACCGGAGGTTTGCCGAACTCCAGGATGAACTGGCCGGAACGGAAAACCGTCTCTCGGTCGCCCGGCTCCGTTATAATGAGGCGGTGACCACGTACAACGCCCGGATCCGCCGTTTTCCCGGCAATATAATTGCCGGCCTGATCGGTTTGGAAAGAAAGGACTACTTCCAAATCAAGGAAGAAGCTAGGGAAGTACCACGGGTGGAGTTTAAATGAGGTCTTTATGCAAAGATCGATCCGGTTTCCTCGCCTTTCTTCTGCTCCTTGCTTTACTGATTGTAGTGCCGGCGGGAGCAAACGCGGATTTCCGGAGGTTTGTGACCGGTTACGTCAATGATCATGCCGGGTTATTGCGGCCCGAAGAAGAAAGGGAACTTTCCGCACTCCTTGCGGATCTTGACGTCCAGACCACGAACCAATTCATTGTCGTCACCCTTCCGGGACTGCCGCCGGGGGAAAATCTGGAACTCTTTGCGCTGCGATTGGCGGAAGCCGCGCAGCCCGGGACGGCGGAGCGCGATAATGGGTTGTTGCTCCTGATTCTCAGTAATGAACGGAAGATCCGGGTTGAAGTGGGGACCGGTCTTGAAGAAAAGATCACCGACGGACGGGCCGGGCGGGTGATCCGGGAGGTGCTCGCCCCGGCTTTCCAAAAGGAAGCGTATTTTTCCGGAATAAAAGAGGCCCTGGAGGTCTTCATTCATTGGGTTGAGCCTTCATACTTGCCGGAAGGGTCCGCAAAGGCGGCGTTTGATTTTGAGGAGGAGGAAGGACCGGGGGTTCTCTTTTTTCTCATCCTCTTTCTCCTCCTGACGGTTTTCTCAACTTATACTTCACGGTATCAGCAACGCCGCTGGTATAAAAGAGGTTACTCCCAACGCACCATGGGACCGGTTTTTTACCCGCTTACCGGGAACCGGAACCGCCCGTCCAGCCCCTTTAAGGGTTTTGGCGGAGGCGGTTTTAGGGGTGGCAATTTCCGGGGCGGCGGCGGCTTTCGTGGCGGTGGCGCCAGCGGCGGGTGGTAAGCTCTCTTTTCCGCCGTTATAAGTTTAGGATGGACTGCTTGTGCAGAACGGTCCGCCGGGTGAAGGGGCACCGGAGGATTTTCCTTCGTGTACAGGTAAGGAGGTTAAACGGTGGGGATTTTCAACCGGAAAGATAAAGAAGTGATTACCCGGGCGATCATTGCAGCCGAAGAAAAGACGTCCGGGGAGATCCGGGTGCATGTCGAAAGAAAAGCCGGACCGGATCCTTTTCGCCGGGCGCAGGAGGTCTTTTCCGAACTGGGGATGGACCGGACGGCCGCGCGGAATGGCGTTCTTTTTTATCTGGCGGTCGAGGAACGGAAATTTGTGATTCTGGGTGATGAAGGAATCAATCAGCAGGTTCCGGACGATTTTTGGGAAACGATTAAGCTGACTATGTCGACGGAATTCAAGGCCGGTCGCTTTGTCGACGGTTTAGTGAAAGGGATTTCGATGGCCGGTGAGGCTTTGGCGCGTTATTTTCCCGTGCAAAGCGGGGATGTGAATGAATTGTCGAACGAGATTACCGGGGATTGGGAGAAGGAATAAAAAGATAGACTGAACAGGCACAAGATTAACGTACACCTCCAAATGGCAGATTCCGCGTCTTCCATTTGGGCAAACTCCAGATCCTCCACAACGGAGGGTCTTTTTTATTTGTGTCTTGGGGATTTCTCTTGCCGGACGGTTAGTTTCCCAGGGTTGGGTTTATATTAATTGATGGCAGCTTTAATAAGGGAGAGAAACAATGTTCCGTTTTCTGCTTCGGAAGTTGCGCCTAGCGCAGCAATTTAAAGAAAACGCAACGCCCTCGGCTGGTTACCGTTTGCATAAAAGTTTGGAGGAGAATATCGCCCTTTTCCGTGCCGAGTTGGGGGAGAGCCCCGATGTCGCGATCCGCCGCTTTACGCTCAATCTGAAAAAAGGAATTAAAGCCGCGATCATCTTTGTGGAAGGGTTAATGGATCAACAAGTGGTTTACGACTGTATTCTCCACCCCTTGATGATCGAAGCGAAAAAGGAAACCTGGACCGTTGACTCCGATCTCCTCGGTTTTATCCAGGAAAACCTGATTACAGCATCCGGCCTTGCACAAGAGGACCGTTTCCCACCCCTTGTGGATGCCGTCCTGGGTGGAGATACCGTTCTGCTCATCGATGGACAGACTGCCGCCTTGGTTGTTAGCACAAAGAACTGGGAGAAAAGAGCCATTGAAGAGCCTGATACGGAAGTAACCATCATGGGTCCCCGGGACGGCTTTACGGAGGACCTCCGGACAAATACGGCACTCTTACGGCGTAAGATCAACTATCCCGGATTGGTCTTTGAACAGATGGTGATCGGCCGGCGGACGAGAACTACTGTGGTTGTCGCCTACGTACAAGGGATTGCCAATGAGAAGATCGTGGAGGAAGTTAAAGCCAGGCTGAAACGGATTAATACCGACATGATTCTGGATGCGAACTACCTGACGGAATTTATTACGGATGCACCCTTCTCCCCTTTTCCCACCATCGCCTATACCGAGCGGCCGGATGTGGCGGCCGCCCGGCTGTTGGAGGGGAGAGTGGCGGTTTTGGTTAATAACACCCCGACGATCCTCATGATGCCCTCCTTATTTATTGAAGCTTTCCAAAGCCCGGATGATTATAACGACCATTTTCTCTATGCCACTTTCATCCGGTGGCTCCGCTACCTTGCTTTTCTGATGAGTTTTCTTCTTCCTGCACTTTTTGTCGCTTTAACCTCGTATCATCAGGAATTGATCCCCACGCCGCTCCTGATCTCGATGGCGGCGGCGGTGGAAGGAACGCCTTTCCCGGTGGTGATCGAGGTGGTGGCGATGGGGGCGGTCTTTGAAATTATCCGCGAAGCCGGTGTCCGCCTGGCGAGACCGATCGGGCAGACGATCAGTATTGTCGGGGCGCTGGTCATTGGGGAGGCGGTCGTCAGTGCCGGATTGGTGGCGGCGCCGACAGTGATCGTTGTTGCCTTAACGGCGATCACCTCGTTTGTCGTTCCCAAACAGCAAGAAATTGCCATTATTCTGCGCCTAACCCTGGCGGTGCTCGCGGGGATCCTGGGAGCTTACGGGATTATCATTGGTTTGCTTTTTACCTTAGCTCATCTCGCTTCTTTACGCTCCTTCGGCGTTCCCTATTTCTCACCGGTCATTCCCCTGCAGGTCGGCGATCTGAAAGATGTGGCGGTCCGGGCGCCGCTCTGGGCAATGTGGACGCGGCCCCAAGCGTTGGAAGGGCAAGATTCCAAACGGCAGAACTTTGGAGAGCGCGTCCCCTCTTCAATTGCCGCGGAGGAACCGGACAGGCCGCCGTCTGCGCCGGGGAAACGGAAAAAAGAGGAGAAAAACCGGAAAAAGTAAGCGGGCATGCAGTAGGTGGCGGCAAGGACAGGGAGTGTGAGCGGTTGTGAAAAAAAAGTGGCTCTGGTGGTGCTTGCTCCTTTTAACCGGCCTGTCCAGCGGTTGCTGGGATCAGCGGGAATTGGAACGTTTGGCGATTGTCTCCGGGATCGGCATTGATCTGCATCCGGATGGGGAAAACTATCAAGTAAGCTTTCAGATCATCAGGCCCGATGATGTGCTTGGCGGGCGGGGCGGCACCGGCGGTGGCGGCGGGGGTGGAGCGAACAAACCATTCTGGACGTTAAAAGCGGAAGGGAAGACAGTTTTTGATGCGATCCGGAACGCGACATTTGAAAGCAGCCGGCGCTTATTCTTATCCCATAATGAAGTGGTGATCATCAATGAAGAAGTAGCCAAGAAGGGGATTTTTCCGATTATTGAATTTTTGATGCGGGATGCCGAACCCCGGCTGAGCGAGTGGTTGTTGGTCACCCCGGATCAAGCGGAAAAGGTTTTACAGGTCGAAAGTAAACTAGAGAAGGTTCCGGCGGCCGGTATTGCGCATCAGTTGCAAACCTACCATGCAACCTCGAAAGTAAGAGCCGTTTCTTTGTATGATTTTGCCAACCATTTCGTTCAAAAAAAGACGGCCGGGACGATGCCGGTGATCAGAATCGTCGAAACCGACGGCGAAAAGATTTTGAAACTGGAGAAGACCGCGGTATTTAAAGAGGATAAACTCGCCGGAGATCTGGATTACCGGGAAACCCGGGGCCTCCTTTGGGTATTGGGAGAAGTGCGGGGCGGCATCATTGTCCTTGAACTACCGGACGACGGGGCGACAGTTAGCATCGAAATTTCGGAAGCAACGGGGAAAATCAGCGCAGTTGTGAAGGAGCGACCGCTGAAAATGCAGGTGGAGATTGATCTGGAGGCAATTCTGGGCGGGCAATCCACGGAGCAGAACCTGGTGACGCCCGAAAAAACCAACTTCTTGGAAAAGCTGACGGCGGAGGCGATCACCGGCGAGGTGGAAGCAGCCCTTAGCAAAGCGCGCCAGTTGGGAGCGGATATTTTCGGTTTCGCCGAACATCTCCACCGCTACCATCCTCAAGTCTGGAAAGAGCTGCAGAAAGAATGGGAGAGTTACTTCCGGCAGTTGGATGTAACAATTAAGGTAAAAGTATTAATTGCTGAGGTGGGGTTGACGAGGCGGCCGGCCATCCTGTTTGGCGAATAAAATGTAAAGATGGGATAAGAGTGGAAGAAGGTAAAATTTCAAGTTTTCAACTGTCGGGATTGGTAATGAGTTTTGTGATGACCACCGGGCTTATTTTTCCTCCCCTGCAGGGGTTGTGGCATGATTCCTGGATGACGCTTTTATTGGGTTTGGCGGGCGGGATCGTTTTCGCTTTACCTTATACGACCCTCTGTCTGCGTTTTCCCGGCAAAACCTTAATTGAGATCCATGAGACTGTTTTCGGGCCGGTCATCGGGAAACTGTTCTCCGTGGCCAGTATCTGGTATACTTTTCACCTCGGGGCGCAGGCGGGTGCGATCTTTATTACTTTCCTCACGACGACCATTTTCACGATGACACCGCGCTATGTCTTCTCCGTTACCTGGCTGCTTGTCGTTGGTTATCTCTGTAAAAAGGGGATTGAAGTAATTGCCAGGGTTAATGAGATGTTATTGGTGGTGACAGTCTTTTTAATTGTCGGTACGGGTTTTTTGGTCCTCAACATATTTAAGATCGAAAATTTTCTACCACTGTGGAGTATATCCCTCTCCGATTTGTTAAGGGCGGGATTCGGGACGATCACCTTTCCCTTCGGCCAGAATGTTGTTTTTGGTTTGCTCCTCCCTTTTCTGCACGAAAGAGGGCAGGCACGGAAGGCAGTATTTATGGGGCTCTGCGGCGCGGCGTTGTTTTTGTTGATTAATCTGGTGATCACCGTCGGGGTCCTGGGTGAACTGGGCAAAATCTTTATTTTCCCGACTCACCAAGCCTTTCGCATGATTTCGATCGGACAGGTCATGACCCGTTTGGAGTTGATTCCCTCGCTCATCTTTTTGGCGATGGGGTTTATCAAAGTTTCGATTGCTTTGTATGCGGCATCGCTGGGCACGGCGCAGCTCTGTAAACTCCAGACTTACCGGCCGCTGGTTTTTCCGATCGGCGTGTTGATGGTGATTGCCGCCCATCAAATCTATCCGAATATCGGGGTACGTTTGGAGATGGTCGAGCGGGTGCAGCCGATTTATGCCCTCCCCTTTCAACTGCTCTTCCCTTTGTTAGCCTTATTGGCGGCAGTACTCCGGCGGTTACCGGGGAAAGAAGGGCAAGCATGATCTTATTAGTCCTGCTCGGTTTTGCCTTGATTGTTGCCTTGGAGCTTCCGGGTTTGCTCAAGGCCCGGTACTGGCGGGAGTTGATCGTCTTTGCTCTCCTGACAGCAGGTGCTTTCATCCTCAGCCTCCTGCTGGTTTTTGGGGTAGAACTGCCGTATATCGATTCTGTATTAATTGAGGTTTTTACGAAGTTAGGCTTAACCTTAAAATAAGGAACCGGCTTACCGGGCGCAACTTTTTTGGAATGGGGGCGTCAAATTTAAAGCAATACGTTTTGTATTGACGCCAGAAAAATGGGGTGATTTTTAATGAGCAAGGTGAGAATAATAACCGATACGGCCTGCGATTTACCGATCGAGTTCTTGAAGGAACAAAGGGTTGGCGTCGTCCCGATGACGATTAACTTTGCCGACCGTTCCTACGAAGATGGCTTTGATTTGAGCCGGAACGAGTTTTACCACTTATTGACCACCGAAGCTAAACTGCCGACGACAGCCCAGCCGACGCCCGGGGCCTTCGCCCGCGTCTTAAAAGCGGTAACGCAGAAAGGTGAAGAGGCGATCGTCATTACGATCTCCTCCCGACTGAGCGGAACATATGAGAGTGCAATGATGGCGAGGGAGGAGTTAGAACACAAGGAACAAGTTACGGTCTTTGATTCCCGGACGGCTTCGGTCGGAGAAGGTCTGTTGGTTCTGAAAGCCTGCGCGCTGGCGGAGGCCGGTGTGGACCGGGCAGCGATCGTCCGGGAGTTAACTGCGATCCGGGCGCGGCTCCGCTCGGTGTTTACCCTTGATACCCTGGAATACCTCCAGAAAGGTGGAAGGATCGGTAAAGTGCAGGCGGTTATGGGCGAGATTCTGCATGTCAAACCAATCCTTGAAGTGGACCCGGAAGGCCGGATTGTCCCCCGGGAGAAAGCACGGGGACGGCGGCGCGCGGTGAAACGCCTTTTGGAGATCATGGGCGAGGAAGGCCGCGATCTGGCTGACCAATTCATCGCAATAGGCCACTCCCGTTGTCCGGAGGAAGCTGCGAGTTTGGCCGAGGAGATCAAACAACTCTACGGGGTTAAGCAGCTTCGCATTGAAGAGATCTCCTCAACGGTGGGGACGCATACGGGCCCCGGTTGTCTGGCGGTCTTTTTCCAAGGAGAGGCAACCCCATCGACTGAAGACTGATCATAAAGAGGATTCGGGGATGGTTCTCGCGAACTATATTGGGGAATACATAATATATAGTTAAAAGGGTGGAAAGAGGTGCGCAAATGAGCAACGGAATTACGGTGGAGTTGGAGGCCGCCTTACCTTTTATCCGCGATGAAGAGTTAACCATCCTCGAACCCCAGGTAAAACAGATTCACCACCAGCTCCACGCCAAAAGCGGGGTCGGAAGTGACTTTTTGGGCTGGGTCGATTTACCATTAAACTATAACCAAGAAGAGCTTGCCGTGCTGAAGAACGCCGCCGCCCAGGTCAAGGAGGAAGCCGAGGTCTTGGTGGTTGCCGGAATTGGTGGTTCTTATTTGGGAGCACGGGCCGCCCTCGAGATGCTTTCGCCGTACTTCCCCCCCGGGGTAGACGGGCCGGGAGCTTATCCGCAGGTGATCTTCGCCGGACATCATCTGAGCGGGACCTATCTCCAAGAGTTACTTGCTTACCTGGCGGAGAAAGAGTTTTGTCTGAATGTCATTTCGAAGTCCGGAAGCACGACGGAGACGGCGGTGGCTTTCCGTTTCTTAAGAAAACTGGCCGAGGAAAAATACGGAAAGGAAGGGGCAAAGTCACGGATCTTTGTTACCACCGATCCGCATAGTGGCGCCCTGCGCCGCCTGGCCGAGGAGGCCGGGTATCAGACCTTTAACATCCCGGCTGACGTGGGCGGGCGTTACTCGGTGTTGACCCCGGTGGGACTCTTCCCGCTGGCCGTCGCCGGTCTGGACGTCGATCAGATCCTGGCTGGTGCGGTCAAGGCTTATCAGGACTCTGCGGTTGCAGAACCGGCTAAGAATAGTGCCTACCAGTATGCCCTCCTCCGTTACCTCTTCCACCAAAAGGGGAAAAAGGTCGAGCTGATGGTGACCTATGAGCCGTCACTCTACTATTTTACCGAATGGTGGAAACAACTCTTTGGCGAGAGTGAGGGGAAAGCGGGTAAAGGGCTTTTCCCGGCGGCGGTTAACTTTACGACGGATCTCCATTCTTTAGGCCAGTACATCCAGGATGGGCAGAAAATCCTCTTCGAGACTGTTCTCCAAGTTGTCCGGAGCAAGGCGGCCCTGGTCCTGCCCGCCGAGGAGAATGATCTGGACGGTTTGAATTATTTGGCCGGACGCCAAATCGATGAGATCAACGCCCAAGCCTTACAAGGGACGATCTTGGCGCACCAGGACGGTGGTGTGCCGGTCATGGTCATCAAAATCCCGGAGTTATCCGCTTATTACTTTGGATATCTGGTCTACTTTTTCGAGAAAGCCTGTGCCATGAGCGGATACCTGTTGGGGGTCAACCCCTTTGACCAACCGGGGGTTGAGGAGTATAAGCAGAACCTCTTTGCCTTGCTGGGGATGGCCGGTTATGAAGAAAGGCGCGGGCGGATCTTAGCCCGGCTGGCGAAGGCAGAACAACCGTAAAGAAAAACCCTTAGAGCAATTGCTTTAAGGGTTTTTTCATTTCCGGTCTTCTGTAGGAACCAAAAACCTTTGACCTAACTATTATGTGGTTCGGGAAGGAGGAACCCAACCCGGTAATTAAGAATAATAAATATTGTTCAAACGGGCCTTACCCGGCTTGGATAATTCCCTGTTTACAAATCCGGCTTCAGCCCGCCGCGTGACTTGTAGTTGCCAGCGGTTGGCGCCAAATGGTGAGGTTGGGATTGAAGGACCGTGATGATTACTGAAAGTAATCTTTAAGCATATATGAAGTTATTACAGAATGTCCGAAAGGGAGGAAAGAGCGGGATGGATAGAGTTAAAACTGGGATTATCGGTTGTGGCAAAGGGGCACATTTGCATGCCCAGGCTTTAAAAAACCTCCCTACCTCTTTATTCACGGCGGTTTACAGCCGGACATTCGACAAGGCCAAGACGTTTGCCGAGCAGTATGGGGTGAAAGCTTATGCCAGCATTGAGGAGTTGGCCAGCAAAGGCGGGGTCGAAGCGGTGATCATCTGTACCCCGCATCCGGTCCATGCCGAGACCGCTGTGCAGGCTGCCCGGGCGGGGATGCATATCCTGGTGGAGAAACCCTTGGCCTCCTCCCTGGCGGATTGTGACACCATCATTGCGGCGGCCCGTGCGAACGGGGTTAAGCTCGGTACCATTTGCCAGCGGCGCTTCTACCCTCCCTCCCTCCGGATTAAGCAGGCGATCGACGCCGGAAAACTCGGCAAACCGGTTCTTGGGGTCATCAATATGCTTGGCTGGCGTGACGAAGCCTACTACCGGAGTGATCCCTGGCGCGGTTCTTGGGCCGGGGAAGGCGGGGGAGTCTTAGTTAATCAGGCCGCCCACCAGATCGACCTTTTACAGTGGTATATGGGGCCGGTGGATGAGCTTTTCGGGTATTGGGCCAATTTGAACCATCCTTACATCGAGGTTGAAGACACAGCCGTTGCCGTGCTCAGGTTTAAGAACGGCGGGTTTGGGAATATCTTGGTCAGTAACTCCCAGAATCCGGCCTTATACGGTAAGGTTCATATCCATGGGGAAAATGGCGCCTCGGTCGGGGTCCAAACCGACGGCGGGGCGATGTTTATCGCCGGGATGTCAAGGATCACCGAACCGCCCATCAACGACCTTTGGACGATCAAAGGGGAAGAAGCCTTGCGTGACCAATGGGTACGGGAGGATACCGAGTTTTTCCAACGGATTAATCCGATGGTTTATTTCCATGAACGGCAGATTGAAGATTTTCTCGGGGCGATTATTCATGACCGGCAGCCATTGATCGACGGCGAAGAAGGCCGGAAGACGGTGGAGATCTTTACTGCGATTTACCGTTCCAACCGTGACCGCCGGCCAGTCAAATTCCCGCTGCTGCCGGAGGATAAGCCCGATTTTGACGGCAGGTTGCTCTAAAACCCTTTCTCGAGCAATAGTAATGATTCCTTTCTATACCCGGGAAGTTATTTTGGGTTATTAAAGTTTAAGTTAGGAAGGGTTTTCGTTCACCAGGGATAAAGCGTGTGCAGTTTGGGGCATTCTAGATCCTCGGATAACCAGTCGGGGGGGAGAGGATGGCCCATTTTCTTTTTTCCGGAGAAAGCAGTGCGGATGGCCTCTTTTTCTTGTACGGTAAAAGTACGGAAAATGGGCAGGTCTACCGCTGGGAACCACTGGCCACGCGATTGCGGGGCGGGGAAGCAACAGCTTTCCGCCGCCGGGCGGAAGCGCGCCGCCAAATGTTGACCGGTTATTCAGCAACTGCCGGGCTTTTAAAGGTCGAAGGGCCGGTGATCTATCAAGGAAAGACCTTGCTCGGGTGGGAGGCGGTACCGGGAGAAACGCTCTTCGCTTCCGCTTTTTGGACCCTTCCGCTGAGGGAAAAAATCAGACAATTGGAACCGTTGATCCGCTCATACCGCCGGTACCATGCCTTGAATTTAGTGGTCGGTTCACCGGACTGGCGAAGGATTTACTGGGGGGAAGAAGGGGTCTTCACTCCTGATCCCTTCCTCTTAACTTACTTGAGTGCGCCGCTCATAAGCCTTCCTACGGGCCTCACGGGCTGTCATCCTCCGGAAAGCTTTCGCGGGGAGCCCCTGACCCAAGAAGGCGATCTCTTCTTCCTCGGACTCTTGCTTTATCTCTGCTGTACCGGTGAGTTGCCCTACCCGTTGGAGAATACTTGGCCAACCAGGGCCTTGCTACGGGGAGATATTATCCCCCCCACGGTTTTCTGTCCGGAACTCCCTCCGGAACTCTCCGCCCTGCTCCTCCTGCTCCTGGCGGTTGCCCCGGAGGCGCGCCCGTCCGCGGCCGAGGTGGAAGCATCCTGGACGCGGGCGGCGGCGAAGTTGGCCGCTCCTTCATCGTCTGTTCCCCGGGCGCTGACCGGTCATCCCTACCCGGCTACCCAACCGCAGGGAGAGCAAAGCCGGCAAGGACGGAGGAAGTTCAGGGGGCAACGGATCCGGTGGCCGGGAAGGTTCAGGGAGGCCGTCAAGGAGAAAAAACGGGATGGATGGACCCCCTGGCGGAAGGGATGGGCCGCGACATTTGCCCTTGGGGGTTTACTCCTCCTCTGGGGGACGATCTCTTTCTTCCCCAGGGAAAGGGAGGTTCCGGAGGCAACTGCGGCCGTCGCCGAACTGTTGGCGCAAATATCCGTGCCGGCCTTTCCGGGCGTTCCCCTCTTCACCCGGGCGGAACTGTGGGCCGATCTGGCGGCCGCGAAAGAGGAGCGGATCGCGGCGGCCGCCCAGCTGCTTGAAGAACCGGTGTTTGAAGTCGCCGCGGTCCGGGAAATAAGGAGGAAACCTGACTGGGCCCAGTTGGAAGTGACCCTGGTTTGGCGCCGCTGGACTGACCAGCAATGGCAGACCTCGACGACCGTCGAAGAGTTGGTCGTGGAGCGAAAAGGTCAACGGTGGGAAATTACCGCCCGGTCCGGAGCAAAAGAAAAAGAGGATTGAACGGAGTGTGTCTTTTTTACCCGGGAAACCGGGTTTTTCTTTTGGGCAGGATTTTTGATTGATGACACCGAATGATCAGGCTGGAGGTAATGAATAATGAGGAAAAAAACACCACTGATCATGAGAATCAGCGCGGTCAGTATCTGTTTCCTCCTCTATCTTTGCATGCTGATTGGCCGCTTTAACCGTTGGTGGGCATTTGTTTTTGCTGCTTACCTGGGGATCCTGGGAATCTGGTTAATGATCAGCAGCAGGCGGCAGGTGAAGGAGACCGGTCAAGGTGAACCTCTCCGCTTTTCTTCTCTCCTCCGGAAAGTACTGAACAGAAAGGATCAATATCAAGGGTGACGGGATAAAAAGGTCACCCTCAATTGTTTATTCAGGAACGGAGGAGCGGCTGACGGGGGATGGAGTTCCTCCCCAACCAATTCTTGATCAATCTGTTCCAACAGGAAAAAAGAGCGCCAAGCGGAATAAAAGTAATGATGGCAGCAAATGAAAACTGGTTGCAAAAGGGGAGAACATGATGGAAATAGCGATTATTGGGGGAACGGGAGTCTACGATCCCGCAATGTTAACGGAGAAGCGGGAGATTAAAGTCGAAACTCCCTATGGGATGATCACCCCGGTGGTCGGGGTTTTTGCCGGGCGGAAAGTGGCATTCTTGCCCCGCCATGGCGCAGACCATTCCGTCCCACCCCACCGGATTAATTATTTGGCTAATATCTGGGGATTGCGCCGCCTGGGCGTGGAGCGTGTCCTGGCCAGCGCGGCGGTCGGGAGTTTGAATCCGCAGATGCTCCCGGGTGAGGTGGTAATCATTGACCAGTTTATTGACTTCACGAAAAACCGGCCGCATACCTTTTTTGAAGGCGGCGAATTCGGGGTTGTCCACACGGACTTTACCGAACCATACTGTCCGGAACTGCGAAAGGTTCTGCTGGCCGCCGCGGAGGAACTCGGAATAAAAGCCCATGACGGCGGGGTTTATGTTTGTACCGAGGGACCGCGTTTTGAAACGCCGGCCGAGATCCGGATGTTTGCCCAACTGGGCGGAGATCTGGTGGGGATGACCAACCTGCCCGAAGTGGTTCTTGCCCGGGAAGCAGGGCTCTGTTATGCAACGATGGCGATTGTCACTAATTTTGCCGCCGGGATCGCGAGCGGCCCACTCTCCCACCAGGAAGTTGTGGAGATTATGGCCGAAAATAGCCAGCGTTTGCAAAAACTGTTGAACCGGGCTTTGGCGATCATGCCGAAGGAACGGAGTTGCCCCTGTCAGAAGGTAGCGCCGCCTGCCGAAAAGATTTTTGAGGAGTGATTCCGGTGGACGGGACCATCTCTGCCCTCCGGTGGCAGAAGAGAGAACTCATCCTCCTCGATCAGACCAGACTGCCGGGGGAGGAGGTCTATTTAACCTGCACTGACTACCGGATGGTGGCGGAGGCCATCCGCAAACTGGTGGTGCGGGGGGCGCCGGCGATTGGGGTCGCCGCCGCCTTCGGGGTGGTTTTGGGCGCGTACGAATTAATCGCCAACAATTGCGATTTAGCTACCGGGTTGGAGCCGGTCTTCCGGGAACTGGCGGCGACACGGCCGACTGCAGTCAACCTGTTCTGGGCGTTGGCGCGGATGAAAAAGATGTTGGCAGCCGGAGAAGCGGCCACGCCGGAAGCACTGGTGCAAGCCTTGGAGCAGGAAGCGGTGCGCCTCTACCATGAGGATATCGAGGTAAACCTGAGGATTGGAGAATATGGTGCCGCTTTACTTGCTGACGGGATGACCGTTTTGACCATCTGCAACGCCGGAGCTTTAGCAACCGTGGCCCATGGTACCGCTTTAGCGGTGATCCGGACGGCGGTCCGCCAGGGGAAAAAGATTGCGGTCGTCGCCTGTGAGACCAGGCCGCTTCTGCAGGGTGCCCGCCTGACTACTTGGGAATTGATGAAAGCCCAGATCCCGGTGGCGTTAATCACCGATAACACGGCGGGCTATCTGATGCAGCAAGGGAAGATTCAGGCGGTAATAACCGGGGCGGACCGGATTGCGGCGAACGGGGATGTGGTGAATAAAATCGGGACCTATACTTTAGCAGTCCTTGCCCAGGCGCATGGTCTTCCTTTGTATGTGGCCGCACCCACCTCGACAATTGACTACCATACTCCCCGTGGGGACCTGATCCCGATTGAGGAGAGAAGCGGGGAAGAGATTACACAGATTCAAGGGCAACGGATTGCCCCGGCCGGGGTTAAAGTTTATAATCCGGCGTTTGATCTTACCCCTGCCCGGTTGGTGACGGCGGTCATTACCGAGCGGGGAGTGATTTCCCGGGAAGAATGGGGGAAGAACCGGGGATAGCTTGTAGTAACTGGTCTTTTTTCAGTTTGAGTTTGAAGGCGATAAACTCGCTGTCCACCTGGAAGTAGTCCTCCAGTTTCCATGGGGGCATGGTGAGTACAGCATGTTCAAATTCCGGATCCGGGAGGAGAAAGTTAACCGCCCACTCCAGTGCTTTGTATTCCTGTTGACAAAAGTTGATCCGGTCGCGCACCTGGTAGTGGGAGACAATACTTCCGCGGTCGGTAGTAAAAAAATGGCCAAGTTCTTCCGCCAGGACACAGCGGAAGTGCTTTTTTTCGTTTTTAATTTTCGAATCAATCCCAATTACCGGGGTTTTTCCGGGATAACAATAAAAGACGGCTTCGATCGGAGGCTGAAAGTCCCAGAATTTTAACGTAATCCCATGCTCTTTCATGAGTGCCATCAGCTTCTCAGCCATGGTTGATCCCCCATTTGCTGGATATCATAACCCAACACCCTGCAGGGTAGTCAGGTTATTCTTCGATTCCCAACTCCTTCTTCACGAGCTTGATAAAGGCCAGCACTGAATCTCTGGCCTTTTCCGGAAGGTCGGTCATCGGGTCGTCGGTCCGGTGGGCGGCGACGATTTCAAGAGGATTACGGATATCGGTGCGGTCCAGGAGAAAATCGACGGAAACATTGAAAAAATCAGCGATCCGGCTCAATGTTTTTTGATCCGGGAACCGTTCATTGTTCTCATAGTTGCTGATTGTTTTCTGGGTTAAGTCCAATTTGAGTGCTAAATCTTTCTGGTATAATCCATGTTCCTCGCGTAAAGCCCGAAGTCTAGACCCAAAAGACACCTTACTCACCACCGTTTATTCATTTATTGCGTGTTCTTCGTGAAAATTCGTTCCTCCTCCGGTAATGAGGATTAAATCAGTTCGATGATGGGTAGTTAATTAACGTAATTAAGACAGTTCCTTGACAAACTAGCAGGACAGGATCGGCCCGCTATTCTTTTATTCGTATCTTTCGGGTAAAAAGTTAAGAGGGTTTTTCTTGTCCGGTTAATTTTCCAAATTTCTTTCAATACGTAGTTTTTTATATTATAATTATTAATCTAGGAAGCAGCACTTCGTTCCTTAAGGATTGAAAGGAACAAGCGGCAAGATCGCCACGTCACGCATACGATCTAAGCATCGGAATTAAACCGGGAGAATAAAGATTAGACAAGCGGCGGAGCGCTTCACATGTTGTGGTGACGGTAAGCCTCAACCGCTTAAGCCCTGAAGGAAAGAGTAAACGGCAAGGAAAGGAGCGACCCGGCAATGGAGTACCAAATTCGCGATCGAAACTTAGCGGCAACCGGGTATAAAAAAATCGAGTGGGTAAGTAAACATATGCCCATCCTCAACCGGATCCGGGAGAAATATAGCGCGGAGCAGCCACTACGGGGGAACCGGGTGGCGATCTCCGTTCATCTGGAAGCCAAAACGGCTTATCTGGCCCTCACTCTGCGAGAATTGGGGGCGCAGCTGGCGGTGACCGGGAGTAACCCCTTATCAACCCAGGATGACGTGGCCGCCGCTTTGTTGCAGGAGGGAATTCCGGTTTTTGCCTGGCATAATGCGACGAATGCCGAGTATGTTGCCCATCTGACCGCGACCTTACAGATTAAACCGGACTATGTCATTGACGACGGCGGGGATCTGGTCAATCTTTTACATATCAGCGAGCGGAGCCTGCTTCCGGCAGTGAAAGGCGGGTGCGAAGAAACGACGACCGGTGTCCAACGCTTACAGGCAATGGCCAGGGAGGGCGTCTTGGCCTTCCCGATGATTGCCGTCAATAATGCCCTTTGTAAACACCTTTTTGATAACCGTTACGGAACCGGCCAATCTTCCTGGGATGGAATCATGCGGACCACCAACCTGGTGATTGCCGGGAAAACGGTGGTCGTGGCCGGTTATGGCTGGTGCGGAAAAGGGGTGGCCGCCCGCGCCAAGGGATTGGGTGCGCGTGTCGTGGTCTGCGAAGTGGATCCGGTCAAAGCCCTCGAAGCGTTAATGGATGGTTATGCGGTAATGCCC
Source organism: Bacillota bacterium (assembly GCA_029782135.1). GTDB lineage: Bacteria > Bacillota > UBA4882 > UBA10575 > UBA10575 > JAAYGU01. Next base: position 17,271 of record JAKOVI010000133.1, on the reverse strand, counting down.
GCCCTGGAGGCGGCCCGGATCGGGGATTTCTTCATCTCCGTGACCGGCTGCACGGGCGTCTGGCGGGAAGAACATTTCCGGTTGATGAAAGACGGGGCAATTCTGGCCAATGCCGGTCATTTTGACGTGGAGATTGATAAAGTGGCCTTAACCAAGCTGGCCGTCGAAAAAACTGAGGCCAGAAAGAATATTACAGAGTACCGGTTGGCAGATGGCCGCCGCTTGTACCTGCTGGCCGAAGGGCGCCTTGTCAACCTGGCCGCCGGTGACGGCCATCCGGTGGAGATTATGGATCTTTCTTTTGCGTTGCAGATTTTGTCCCTGCTTTATCTCAAGGACCAAGCGGGGAAACTGGCCCCCGGCCTGTACCCGGTACCGCCGGAAACCGACCGGTTAGTAGCTGGACTGGCGCTGGAGGCTTTTGGCATACGGATCGATACTTTGACCGCCAGTCAGGAGAAGTACCTTAACAGCTTTTAAGAGTACGGTTGCTTTAAGCTAGGACGGTAAGAGATAGCGCATCTGGAAGAAAGGCATTTCAGCAGTTTCTTCTTCCCGGTATTGACTTGCACCTCAAGGAGCACGGTGATGCTTGGGCTTGTCCCTTGGCGGGAAAAGGGTGAGGAAAGGAGTTATTCCAATGGGAACGATCATTATTCATTGCCAGTGGTTAATCAGTATGGCTGACGGCCAGGCGCCGGTTCACGACGCCTATTTGAAGATTGTTGACGATAAGATTGTGGAGGCCGGCCCGTGGCGGGAGGCGATGATCGAACCGGGGTCGGAATTAATCGAAGCCCAGGATAAGTTGGTAATGCCCGGCCTGATTAATACGCATACGCATGCCGCCATGGTCTTATTCCGGAGCCTAGCGGATGATTTAGCCCTTGATTCCTGGCTCAAAGAGAAGATCTGGCCGTTGGAAGAGAAGTTAACCCCGGAAGATGTTTATGCCGGGACAAGACTGGCCATCTGTGAGATGCTCCGTTCCGGGACAACGGCCTTTGCCGATATGTATTTTTTCATGGATGAAGTGGCCAGAGCGGTCGAGGAATCGGGGATCCGCGCCGTGTTAGCCCGCGGTCTGCTGGGTACGGGGCCGGAAGCAGAGAAGAAACTTGAAGAAGCGATCGAAACGGGTAAGCGGTGGAAAGGGAAGGCGCAAGGGAGAATCACCACCATGCTTGGTCCGCATGCCCCTTATACCGTACCGCCCGAGTTCCTCCGGCAGGTCGTGGCCGCCAGCCGGCATTATCAAGTCCCGCTCCATATCCATGTCGCCGAGACACGGAACGAACTGGAAGAGATCAGTAAGGAATATGGCAAACGGCCGGTTGCCTATCTGGCGGAACATGGCGTTTTTTCCCGCCCGGTCCTGCTTGCCCATGGGGTTTGGCTGGACGAGGGCGAGATTGCCTTCCTCTCCCGGCAAAAAGTGGTGGTCGCCCATAACCCGTCCAGCAACCTCAAACTGGCCAGCGGGATTGCGCCGGTTGCCAAGATGCAGCAGGAAGACTTACCGGTTAGTTTGGGGACCGATGGGGCGGCCAGTAACAACCGGCTTGATATGTTTGCGGAGATGCGGTTGGCTTCCCTTCTGCACAAGGGAGCAAATCAGGATCCGACGGTCCTCCCTGCCGAAACTGTGTTAAAGATGGGAACGATCAACGGGGCGCACGCCTTAGGCCTGGCGGACCACATTGGCAGTTTGGAAGCTGGGAAAAAGGCTGATCTAATTATGATTGATCTGAACCAAAGTCATCTGACGCCCTGTTTCAACCCGGTATCCCTTCTCGTTTACGCCGCCCGGGGCAGTGATGTTTCGGATGTAATGGTCAATGGCGAATGGCTGGTGCGGGACGGAAAGCTTACGAAATGGGATGAAGAAGAGATCAGAAAGGCGGCCACCCGGACCGCCGTGGATCTGGTAAAGCGTTAAGCGGAGTATATTTTGGTAATTCGGGAGAAAGATGGCGAAAAAGCCTGCAAATCGATAAAAACGGTAAAAAACGGCCGCTCAAGCCCGAATATTCGTTCCTCCTGTCCATTGCAGGAACCATGGCAATTTGCTATGATTTATATACAAACTCAGTGTGGAAAAAGCCACATGAGTTTGGATGAGCGTCACGACTGACGCCAGGCGCCGGGCTGAGGCGTGATGTTCGCCCTGCCTCTGACCACGCCGGCAGTCGAGGTAGGAGTTCAAAATTCTCAGGTAAACCAAATAAGGTTGTAGTTCAGTAGCCACCATCGGGTGGCCCTTTTTTTTGCCATAATTTTTCCCGGAAAGAGGTAAGCTGAAGATGTTAACTTGGTTGGTGGAGGCGGTCTCGCGGTGATCCCACTGTCGGCTTGTCCGCTTTTAAGTGTTCGATCCAGGTATGGGTTTGTAGAAAAGAACCATTACGGTTTAATTGATAAAATCAAGCGAGATTCGGGAAAAGGAGTTGACGCTGGTTGGCCAGAGCGCAGGTGATTGTCGTTGGGGGCGGCCCCGCCGGGATGTTGGCGGCCGGTACCGCCGGGCGCCGGGGCTTGGCAGTTACTTTAGTGGAGAAAAACGAACGCCTGGGGAAAAAACTGCTCATTACCGGGAAGGGCCGTTGTAACATTACCAATATCACCGATCTGGACGGTTTAATCGCCAATATCCCGGTGAACGGCAGGTTTTTATACAGCGCATTTACCCAATTCTCCAATCAGGATCTGCTTACCCTCCTCCAGCGGCTGGGACTCAAAACCAAAGTCGAACGGGGGGGCCGGGTCTTTCCCGCCTCCGACCGTTCCGTCGATGTCGTGCGGGCCTTGGAGAAATATCTGACCGAGAATCATGTGCGGGTTATCCGGGGAGAGGTCAGTAAAATTTTGGTCGAGGCGGGGGCGGTCTCCGGCGTACAGTTGAAAAGCGGAGAAACTTTGCCTGCAACAAAAGTAATCATTGCGACCGGCGGATGCTCCTATCCGTTAACCGGTTCAACCGGCGACGGGTACCGTCTGGCGGCCGAGCATGGTCACACGATTACCCCGTTAAAACCGGCCCTGGTGCCGTTGGAGGTCCGGGAAGAGTGGGTCCGCGAACTGCAGGGGTTAACCCTGAAGAATGTGGCGATTAAGCTTCTTTCCACCGAAGGACAGAAAATCTACAGTGATTTTGGGGAGATGCTCTTCACCCACTTCGGCGTCTCCGGGCCGGTGATCCTCTCGGCCAGTACCCACTTGCGTCCCGCCACCTCCTACCGGCTGCTCATTGATTTAAAACCGGCGCTCCCTCCTGAGCAGTTGGACGCACGGATCCAAAGGGATTTCCAAAAATATGCACGGAAGATCTTTGCCAATGCCCTGGATGATCTCCTCCCCCGGAAGCTCATTCCCGTGGTTGTCCGCCTAGCGGCGATCCCACCGGAGAAACAGGTCAGCCAGATTACCAAAGAAGAGCGGGGAAACCTGGTCGCCCTCCTGAAGGGTTTGGCGCTGGAGATTACCGATCTGCGGCCGCTCAGCGAGGCGATTGTAACCGCCGGGGGAGTTACGGTGAAAGAGATTCAGCCGGCGACGATGGAATCAAAACTGGTGCGGGGCTTGTTTTTCGCCGGTGAAGTGATCGATGTGAACGCGTATACCGGGGGTTACAATCTGCAAATTGCCTTCTCCACCGGGTATGTTGCCGGGAACAATTGTTGATCTGGTTGGTTGCCCTTGGTGCCGCGGGGACGTAACATTTTGTTAAAAAAGATGTTAAGAGGAAAAGAAAAAGTGGAAAAAGGAAACTCGTGTTCCTTATCGGTGGAGGGTGGAGATAAAAAGGGAAAAATCAGTTTTTTGCCGGGAGAAGCGGTTAGACAAGTCAATATCTTGTGGCTATAATTGATAAAGGCTACTAAATGTTGGGCGAAGCCGTAAGCAGGAAAGGCAAGGGGAGTAAGGTGCGCTGTCCATTTTGCAATCATCCGGAAAGTAAAGTGGTGGATTCCCGTTCTTCCGGAGAAGGGCTGGCCATTCGCCGCCGGCGTGAGTGTCTGGCTTGCGAAAGGCGATTCACGACCTTTGAACGGATTGAAGAAGAGCCATTAATGATCATCAAGAAAGATGGGCGCCGGGAGCCGTTCAACCGGGAAAAGATCGTGAATGGACTGCGCAAAGCCTGCGAAAAAAGGCCGTTATCATTCGAAACCGTTGAAAGAATCGCGAATATCGTGGAGCAAGAGATCCGGAAACGGAACGAGAACGAAATTCCCAGTTCGGTGGTTGGCGAGTTAATCATGGAAAAACTCAAGGAGACCGATGAAGTTGCCTATGTGCGTTTTGCTTCGGTTTACCGGCAATTTAAAGACCTTGATATTTTCATGCGCGAACTCGAAACTCTCCTTGGGGCGAAAAAAAATGAGGAATAATGGGGGAACGATCAATGGCGAAAGTCCAGGAAGAATTGAACAAGTTAGAGGAGAAAAAAGGTCAGTTGCTTGCTTTTCGTAACCAACCGACCGTCTCACCGGCCAGAGTCTTTCGTTCCATTCAGAAGCGGGACGGCCGCATTGTTGAATTTGAGATTAAAAAGATTGCCGATGCGATTTTTAAAGCCGCCCAGGCGGTTGGCGGGGAAGACCGGCAGTTGGCCGAAGAGTTGGCGCAGGTTGTCGTGAAATATATTGCGAAGGTTAAAACGGCGGGTATACCAACCGTGGAAGAAGTCCAGGATGCAGTCGAGAAAGTCTTGATTGAAACCGGGCATGCCAGGACCGCGAAGGCCTATATCCTGTACCGTGACCGCCGGACCCGCTTGCGCGAGGCGAAGTCGGAACTGATGGATGTCGTGGAAGAGATCTTGGTGGAAACCAGCCGTGAGAATGCGAATGTCAGCAACTCCCCATCCGCGAAAATGTTACAGATTGCTTCAGCGGCCAGTAAAAAATATTACTTGAACCGTTTAATCCCTGAGGAATTTGCGCAGGCCCATATCGACGGGGATATACATATTCATGATCTTGAGTTTTACGGTAAGACATTGACTTGTGTCCAGATCCCGTTAGGCCGGTTGTTGACGGAGGGCTTCGATACCGGCCATGGTTACATCCGGCCGCCGAAACGGATCTCCTCGGCCGCGGCCTTAGCGGCGATTATCCTCCAGAGTTCGCAGAATGACATGCACGGCGGGCAATCCTTTCCTTTCTTCGACCGGGATATGGCCCCCTTTGCCGCGGGTTGCTCGGAGGATGACGTTTACCAGGCGATGGAGGCTTTAATCTATAATTTGAACTCCATGCACAGCCGGGCCGGGGCGCAAGTGCCGTTCAGCAGTATTAACCTCGGGACCGATACCTCGCCCGAGGGAAGACTGATCACCCGTTCCCTCCTGTTGGCCCATGAACGGGGACTGGGGCGTGGGGAGACGCCGATCTTCCCGAACATTATTTTCCGGGTCAAGAAAGGGATCAACCTCGACCCCGGAGATCCCAATTATGATCTCTTTCAACTAGCAATGCGGGTGGCCGCCCGCCGCCTGAACCCGACCTTTTCCTTTATGGACTCCTCCTTTAATGCGCCTTACGGGGCGGAAGTGGGCTATATGGGTTGCCGGACACGGGTGATCGCCAACCGGCACGGCGCGGAGGTGACCACCGGCCGGGGCAACCTCTCGTTTACCACGATTAACCTGCCGCGCATAGGGATTAAAGCCAACGGCAATTTGGAAAAGTTCTACCATGAACTGGACCGGATTCTGGTCTTGGTCGGGCGTCAGCTTTACCACCGTTATCGCGTCCAAAGCAAGCTGAAAGTGAAAGATATGCCCTTCTTGATGGGACAACATCTCTATTTAGATTCTGAGCGGCTCAAACCGGAAGATCCGATCGCCCCGGTGATTAAACACGGGACGCTTTCGATTGGCTTTATCGGTTTGGCGGAGACCCTCACCGCGCTCACCGGAGTAAACCACGGCGAAGATCCGGGCGCCCAACAGTTGGGACTGGAGATCATCAGCCATATGCGGCAGCGTGTGGATGAGCTGGCCGAAGAGTATGATCTGAACTACACGTTACTGGCAACCCCGGCGGAAGGTCTTTCCGGACGGTTTGTTGGGATTGACCGGAAAATGTTCGGTAGTATTCCAGGGGTAACCGACCGGGATTATTACACCAACAGTTTTCATGTCCCTGTTCATCAGGAGATCAGTTGCTTCGACAAGATCAACCTTGAAGCACCCTATCACCGGTTGACCAATGCCGGGCACATCAGCTATGTTGAATTTTCCGCTCCCCCGGTTGATAACCCGGAAGCGTTTGAGCGGATCATCCGGCAGATGGCGGCGGCCGACATGGGGTATGCCGGGATTAATTTCCCGATTGACGAATGCCGTGTCTGCGGCAACCAGGGCATCTTTCCGGAAGAATGTCCCTCCTGCGGTTCGACGGAGATCCGGCGGGTCCGGCGGATCACCGGTTATCTCTCGACGGTCGACCGGTTTAACGATGCAAAAAGAATGGAACTGGCCAACCGGAAAACTCACATTTAAATTGCTCCTTTAAAGAAGGCCCGCCTGGGCCTTTTTTCTTAGACCTGCGTGCGGACAGTGTAGTTTAACGTGACAACTCTCGACGGGTCACTCCGGCCGGCGATGGCCACTCCATACCGGGTAAGGGGGCTACAGGCATGTCCGTCCTGAGCGGTAAAGAAGTCAGGAAGTTCTTCCTTGAGGAAACATGGAAAGAAGGCCGCATATATTGGCAGGGTGGATTGGTCAAAGATCTGGTGCATGCTGAAGGAAGCTGGCAGGGCACAGTTCTTGACCTGTCAGGAGCTTACCGTGTGCGGGTCCGGCTGACCGGCCAGTCCCTCACCATTGACTGTTCCTGCCCGGCGGCCGGGGAGCCCTGCCGCCACGCAGCGGCGCTGCTCTGGGGGTGGCTGGTGGCGCCCGGAACTTTCTTACCGGCGCACCGTTTAAGAACGAAAATTGACGTTCTTTCCCGGGCGGAAGCGGTTGCCCTCCTGCAGCAGGTGGTTGAGGAAGAAGGGGCCTTACTGGACAGGTTATTGCAAGGGCGGGAAAAGGTTAGCCCGCAACTGACCGGCGCCGGTCTCCTCGCGCTCGTCTATAACCTCGGCTTTAATCCGGGTTCCCCCTGGGTGAACTGGCGGCTCTTCGCGGAGCGTTACCGGGCGGCTTTAGAGATGATCGCCGCCCAAATACCTGGGCGGGAGGCGGAAGCCAGGGTTGCCCTGAACACCCTCCTCCACCAATTGTGCGGGTTGTTGGTGCAGGTGCCGGAGCTGCGTAGCTTACTTCTGCCGCTTTTCTGGGAAACCTTTAACCAATGCGTTTTCCCCTTTCGCACCAGACTGGACCCGGCCATCCTCGAAGAAATCCTTGCGGTCTACCATCAAATCCCGCTGACGGCCGCCGAGGAGAAGCAATTTGGCGAACTCCTCTCCCGGCTGTTGGCCAATGGCTTGGTTGAAGCCGGGAGTTTGCACGCCCTCCTTTCTCCCGGGAAAGAAGGAGATATTGATCTGAAGAAACTGCGGCTCTATGGCTTGTTTCTTCTCTGTTCCGGAAAGGAAGACGAGTTTGCGAAGTTGTTCACAGCCTGTAACCAGGAACTCGCCCCTTGTTTGGTCCTGATTGACCTGCTGGAAGAGGAAACAAAATATGAGCAGGCCAAAGCGTTACTCAAAAAGAATTTGCTGAAGTTTACTACGCCGGCCGATCGTTACGTTTTACGGTACCGTTTGGCGCAGCTTTACCGGAAAACCGGTGAACTGCGGCCGGCCCTTTTTCTGGAAATGCTAAATTTTACCGCACGGCCGGGGAAAAAGGAGTATTTACAGCTTAAAGAGTTGGCGGTCACGGTCGGCGAATGGGAAGCGGTCAAAAAACGCCTCATGGGGCTCAAAACCGGTGATGAAAAAGACATCTTGAACTAACGCTCAACATATGCTATAATTCTCTATTGTCAGACTAAAGAAAGGCCAGCGTAGCTCAATCGGCAGAGCAGCTGATTTGTAATCAGCAGGTTATCGGTTCAAGTCCGATCGCTGGCTCCAGCGTAACCAGGGTTTCCGGAAACGGAAATCTTTTTTATTAAATCTTAAGACCAATGGTGCTGCCTTCGCTGGTTTCCTCCGGAAGGAACAAGAGCCCGGGCTCCTTCTCCCCTCAGGAAGAAGGAGCCGGGCTTTTTATGTAGCAACGAAAAGAAACGTGAAGATTCCGCCCAATGTTTTCTTTGGTTACGGTTTAATGCTTTGGCTAAGTGAAAAATGGTAAATGTTGACAAGAGTTTTAGTTACCTTTACAATGATAAAAACGGAAGTGAGCGGGAGAAGTAGAGCACTTTCGTTCAAAAAGCTCAAGGAACTGATGGAAGAATGTTTTGAACCTTGACCAAGGGGTGAGCGGATGCGGGTGACGATCGACCGGTTGGAAAGTGGTTATGCGGTTGTTGAACTGGAGGACGGCGCCTTTGTCACCGTTCCGGCCAGTCTTTTCCCGGGGGCCAAGGAAGGGGATGTCTTCCGGATTGAAGCGGATCCGGAGGCGACGGAGGAGCGGAAGCAACTGATTCGCGATCTCCAGGATAAATTACGGCATAGGAAGATAAATAAGAACAAGGAATGAAGCCGGAAGCCTGAGGTTTAACCGTGAGGAATAGTTTGGCTTGGGATGAAGACTCTATAGTCCTTGTTAAAACCCTTTCGTTACTGTTCAATCAATTCGCGGATAATCTCCTGTTCGAGCTGGAGGAGGGCAAGATCGGTCAGCTGCCGCTGAGCTTGGGGGACGGAGATTTGGTGATAACCCTTGATTTGTGCCGGCTTTTCCGAAAGGACGTAAATCTCATCAGCCAAAAGGAGAGCTTCCTTCGGATCATGGGTGACGAGGAGCACCGTCCGCGGCTCACTGGCCCAGAGACCGAGAAAACGGTTGATGAGTTCATACTTTAAACCTAAATCCAGCGATTTAAAAGGTTCATCCATCAACAATAAGCGGGAAGGATAGGCCAACGCTCGGGCCATTGCTACCCGCTGGCGCTGTCCCCCACTGAGCCGGCGGGGGTAAACATTGCGGTAGGCCAGCATCTCCATGTGCTGGAGATAATAATCGATCCGTTTGGTGAGCTCTTCTCCGCTGAGGCGGCCTTTCAAGACAAAACTCAGATTACCGGCGACAGTTAACCAGTCGAGTAACCTGGGCTCCTGAAAGAGGTAACTGAGGGTTTTGTTTTCCATCCCCAGAATCTCCCCGCTATCCGGGGTCTTTAACCCGGCGATCAGCGAGAGTAAAGTCGTCTTTCCACAGCCGGAAGGGCCAAGGAAAGCGACGATCCTGTCCGTTTTGACCTCGAAGGAAAGTCCCCCCAAGACCTGGAGTTTTCCATATGCTTTGGTAATCCGGTTTAAACGAAACTCGATTGGGTTGATCGCGATCACTCCCAGTAAAATAATCGGCGGCGTAACAGTGAAGTGAGGAGACGGTCAAAAAAGAGGCTGATCATGATCACCACGATCGTCCAGGCAAAAACTTCTGCGGTCTGGAGAAAGATCCGGGCCAGATCCATCTGTGTCCCGATCCCCAGCGGCGGGTTGGCCACAACCTCGGCGGCGATCATCACTTTCCAGGTTAACCCAAGGCCGGCGGCCGCGCCCGTGGCAAGGTAAGGAAGGATGGCGGGGAGATACATCTCGCGGATGACCCGGCTGGTGCTGACCTGATAAAGGCGGGCAAGCTCCTTGAGCTGCGGGTCAACCTGCTGGAGGCCTTCGCTGACATTCTGGGTGATAATCGGGAAAACAACGAGAAAAGTGACGAATAAGGTGACCGCATTGGACTTAAACCAGATTAAGGCGAGGAGAATCAAAGCCATCGAGGGCGTGCTGCGGATCGCGGTTAACCATGGCTGAAAGAAGGTTTTAAAGGGAGGGTGAAGGCCGGAAAGAAGGCCAATGAGCAAACCCATGAAGAAAGAAAGGCCGAACCCGGTTAAGCCCCGGAGCAGCGTGGCGCTGAGATGGCGCCAGAAATGCGCCGACGATAACAAGCCGAGCAAGTGCTGAAAAGTAACGAGCGGGCTGGGAAGGATGATCTCCTTCCCAGCCTGCTTGGCTGCTAGCGCCCAGCCAAGGACCAAGACAAGAAGTGAACCAAGGGTGATCAAGTTATTTTTGCAGGTAGAAGCCTTCATCCGGGAGCTTCCCTCCAATCGACTGCGGTTGGAAAGAGAGCAGTTTCGCCAGATAATACTCTACTTCGGCTTTGACCGTTGCCGCTTCCTTGAACCGTAAATTGCACCGGGGGATGGCCGCGCTTGCCGCGGCGTCCGAGATCATAATGTGGGTTTTGGCCAGTTCCCCGGCGGCGGCCGGGTTCTTCACCACCCAATTGTTGGCGGCTTCCGCTTGCTGGAGGAATTTCCGTAAGAAGTCCGGATGTTTTTGGGCTAAAGCAGTCTGGACGACCAGGGCGCTTTGGGCATAGGACTCTTTCCTCTGTTCTAAGCGCTCCCACTCTTCCTGGTAATCAAGGCAGACCCTAAACCCGGGGTTTCTGCTCATGACTTCGGTTACCCATGGTTCGGGCAGGGTAGCGATCTCCACTTTGCCGGCAATTGCGAGGTGGGCTAATTCCACCGGGGTGGGATAGTACTGAATTTGCACGTCCCGTTCCGGATCCAGCCCGTGCGCCGTCAGAAAATAGCGGAAGAGGATATCCGGCGTACTTCCCTTGCCGGTAACACCGATCGTTTTCCCGCGGAGATCCGTCCAGGAATTGATCCGGGAGCCCTGTTCCACAACATACATCACGCCCCAGTTGGTAATCGCCGCCAATTGAACCGGAATCCCGTTGTTATAAAGGATGGCGGCCAGATTGGTCGGCACCGTGGCAATGTCGGCTTCTCCGGAGATAATCTTTGCTCTCATCTGATCGGGGCTGCTGATGACCGTGTAGTTGATTTTGATCCCTGGCTCGATCACCGGTTTCTCCTCCAACAGGGGTAAGAACGACAGTCCGGTGACCCCGGAAAGAACCATTACTTCAACAGTGGTTTCTTCGCGGGCCATTAAGGTGTTCGAGAGGAGCAGGAGACCGACCAGGAAAAAGGCGAGTAGCGATCTTTTCCGCATGGTGAACAATCCCTCCATTCAATTTTTCGCCAAGGCAGCCCGCACATTGACGCCGGGGAGTGAACCTAAACGGCCGGTAAGCGCGTTGATTTCATCGGTTGACCCGTCGACTAATAAAGCGAGGAGGGCAACGTTTCTTTCCCGGTAGGGAATGCCCATCCGCCCGACGATGATTGAGCCGGCCTCACTGATCCACTGGTTAAGGGTGGCTTGCACGGCGGCCGGGTTTTCAATCACGACGGCAATGACGCCGATTCTTTTTGTCTCCATCACAAAAACCTCCATCAAAAAAAGCCTATCCTAAGACAGGCTTCTGCTCGTTGGTGTTCAGGGAGACCCCCCTTTGCTTCAGGCGAAAGCCTTGGCCTCAGGTATGATCGCGGATGATCTTTGGAGTAAGGCGAAAACCTGACCCCGCAGATCCTTATCTTTATTGTACCTTGAATAAGAACCCGATGCAATCCAAAAACCGCTTCTTAATTATTTTCCTACAAGAATTTTACAATTCATGAATGGGCAGCGCCGGTTCTTCCTTTCCGGCGCCGGGCTAAACCCGCCCGGACCGGGGTTTGGACTTAATGTCAACCTAAACAAAACAAGAGGTTGACAAAGAGGAAATAAACAATTAAACTGATGGTAGTCCTACCCCCTCGGATAGCAGGGTTGCGGCTGCGCCGATACCAAGGAATCCAATTTAGAGGAGAATTTCATTCATTGCAAGCGATCCCCCGGTTTGGAATGGCTTCATTAGCGACGAGTGACGAGTCATTTTTCTGAGGTGGTTAGGGTTCAAGCGCGAAACGAAAGAAGAACGAAAAGAAGGTAGTGTTGTGATGACCTTAGGACGTTTGGTTGGTCTTTTGGCCGGGCACCAATTTCTCTCCGGACAGGAACTGGCCGCTAAATTGGGGGTGACCCGGGCAGCCGTCTGGAAGCAGGTGGAGACCCTCCGGAGCATGGGTTATGAAATTGAGGCTTATCCCCGGCAGGGTTACCGCCTGCTTTCCCGGCCGGACAAGCTCTATCCCTGGGAGGTTGCCCAGGGGCTTGAGACCAGATTCTTCGGAAGAACAATCGAGTACTATGATGAACTCCCTTCAACCAACCAGCGGGCGAAAGAGTTGATGGCTTCTTGCCCTGAAGGGACAGTCGTACTGGCGGAGAGCCAGATCGCGGGCCGGGGCCGGTTGGGGAGGAAGTGGTTCTCACCGCCGGGAACGGGGATTTGGATGAGCTTGATCTTAAAACCCCAGTTACCCCCCACCCAGTTGTCAAAGTTAACTTTAGTAGCGGCGGTCGCCCTCTCCCAGGCGATTTATGATCAGTTAAATGTAAGACCTTTGGTGAAGTGGCCGAATGATCTTTATTGGAACGGACGGAAGCTCTCCGGGATCCTGACCGAATTGGCCGGGGAGATGGGGCGCCTGGAGTCGGTAATTTTAGGCGTCGGACTGAATGTGAACCAAAAACCGGCGGATTTTCCGGCGGAGATCCGGGAGCAGGCCGCCTCCTTATGGATGATCAAGGAAAGACCGGTTGACCGTAAGGCCTTACTCCGCCACTATTTGGAAGTGTTGGAAGCGGAGTATTTCCAAGCGCTTAACAACGGGTTTGACGGGGTTCTGGAGTACTGCCGCCAGTATTCCTATACTCTAGGCCGCCATGTCACCGTGACAAACGGCGCCCAGACCTTCTCCGGAACGGCAGTGGCGATTGACGGGGACGGCGGTTTAATCATCGACCAGGACGGACAGCACCGGAAGGTAATTGCCGGCGATGTGAATCTAACAAATCAGAACTGACGGAGGAAGCGATCATGGAACAAAAGAACCGTACCGAACGGATCGTCTTAATTGCTTTGTTTTCCACTCTAACCTGGATTGGCGCCTATTTACGGATTGAATTCATCCCCCCCATCCCTTTTACCCTCCAGACCCTGATGGTAGTGATGGCCGGATTAATCCTGGGCCCGCGTGATGCCTTCCTGAGCCAGGGTGTCTACCTGCTCCTCGGTTTGAGTGGGGTCCCGGTTTTCACCCAGGGGGGAGGGCCGGGCTACATCCTCCGGCCGACCTTCGGTTTTCTTCTCGGGTTTGTTCTGGCGGCGGCCGCCGTCGGTTGGCTGGGCCGTTTGATGGGCAAACCGTCTTTCGGCAAATGCCTGGGTATTGCCCTGGCCGGCATGGGGATCATTTACCTGGTGGCGATTCCTTACATTTACCTGCTTAACCAGTTGGTATTGAAAACCCCGGTTTCCTTTACGCAACTTACCGTCGGGATGGTCCCCTTTATGCTTGGGGATCTGCTAAAATCCTTAGTGATCGCCGGGGTCACGCCCACCATTTTATTGCGGATCCGCGATTTATAGGGGAGGAGTTTTAAAAAGTCCAACCGACGCTGAAAGACCATTGCCGGTTTGGCGACCAGCAGTTGTGGAGGCCCAAGCGGAAGTTGAGGGGGGCGTTGTTGTATTTGGCATAGAAATCGAATAGAGGGCGGTTTGGGTGCCAAAGATCCGTTTGTAGACTAAAATTTCGCCACTGATAATCAACCCCGAGACCCAACCAGTTATGGCGAATTCCTAACCGTAACTGCCAGGGGTATTTTCCTAGACCATACTGAAAAGAGAGGAGATTACGGTCACCGACATCGTCGCAGGAAAAAAAGAGCGAATCGCTCGTTCCCCAGGAAAGATTCGCATGATAATCCAATCCCCAATTGTTTTGGGTCGAGGAAAGGGCGACTTGGTTGCGGAAAGAGAGGCGGTCGTAAGCTTCGAAAAATTTGTCGGCAAGATTAAGGACCCGCCCGGCGCGGTCGAGTGCGCTTTGAATCGAATTGGGACTGTCCGGATCAGCTGTTTCTTCCAGAAAATGATTTACCCCCTCGCTAATGGAAGACACCGACTCTAGTGCGTTTTGGCCGGCGGAGAGGAGATCGGCGAGATTAGGCGTCCCATTTACCAACTGCTCAGAAAGAAGCTTAAGGTTGCCGACGGTTGGTTCAAGTTCGTTCAGAATTGCCTGGATGGTTTCCGCGGTTTTCCCTTCCGCCTGGAGTTCGTTCATGAACCCATTCAACTGAACTTGAAAGGAGTCCAGACCGTTTAAGACCGAATTAACCTGTTGAATGATGATGGGTACTTCTGTGAGCGAGGAGCGCAAAGTATTTATTTCGCTTAATTCAACGGAGTTTATTTTTGCCGTAATCTGTTCCAGATTGTTAATGACCGACAGGAGCTTGGCAGAGTTAAGGCCGGAACTAAAGGTGAGCAACTGTGCAGAGAGCCGCGCTAGATTCTCACTGGTGCTTAGTAAGTTTTCCTGCAGCTTCTGGTCGGCGAAGAGAGCATTGAGTGCCTCCGCTGCTTGCTGTACTGAGGTCAGCAGGACAAATGTCTCCTGGAGTAAGGCATCCGTCGACAAAGGGGTACTTCCCTGGAGAACCGCTCCCTTTGGGAGCGGGGCTGCTTCTTTTCCGGGGAGGATCTCGATTGTTTTTTCGCCGAGCACGCCGGCGGTCACAATTTGGAGGGAAGAACCGGCTTTTAGGCGTATCCCCGGGTTAATGCGTAAACGGACCAGGACTGTCCCCTCTGCAGTGAGCATGATCCGGTCAACCCGGCCGATATCAACCCCGGACATATGGACCGGAGCGCCGGCGCGTAATCCGCCCACATGGGTAAATTCTGCTTCAAGGAATTGATGGCGGGCAAAGAGAATTGTTCCCTTTAACCACATCAGCCCAAGAATTGTTAGCGCCAGGACGATGAGGACGAAAAAGCCTACTTTGGCTTCAGTGTTCAGCATCGTAAATTACCACTCCCCGTTTGTTCTCAGCGAACCGGCAGGGATACCGGCGATAAATTGGCGCAGGAGAGGGTTTTTTGATTCCATAATCGCGGAGGGTGGACCCAACTCCCTAATCTTTCCCTGAAAAAGAAGGCCGATCTCATCCCCTACCCGGAGGGCAATTTTTAAATCATGGGTTACCACGAGTGAGGTGACACCTAAGCTCTGTTGGACTTGAAGGATGAGTTCGGTGATGACGCCGGCCATAATCGGATCCAGGCCGTTTGTCGGTTCGTCATAAAGGATGATTTTCGGCTCCATGACCAGTGTGCGAGCGATCGCTACTCTTTTTTGCATCCCGCCCGAGAGTTCGGCCGGCCTTTTCGTCAGGAGCGAAGGGTCGGCCCCCAGTCCGACCCGCTCCAATACCTGGATTACCCGTTGTTTAATTTCTTCCGGGGAGAGTTTTTTTCTTTGCTGCAAGCCAAAAGCAATGTTTTCGTATACTGATAAGAAATCAAAGAGGGCCGAAGATTGGAAAACCATTCCCCGGGAAAGCTTGTTTTCGCCGCTCAGTGGATCCGAGAGCGGTTGTTGATTAAGGAGAATTTGGCCTGCGGTGGGTTTAATCAACCCCATGGCTAAACGGAGTAAGGTGCTTTTCCCGCACCCGCTGGGGCCGATAATCACGAGCGTCTTGCCTAGTGGGACCTTTAAGTTAAGCTGCGAAAGAATTTCCTTCCCGGAAACCTCATAAGAGACATCTATAAATTCAAGCATGAGTTCTCCTTCTCATCTCCTGACAAGTTCTTCAAGACCGTGTTTTTAGTAAAGTTAAATGTCATAAAGCAGAAGCGAGAGCAGATAATTACTGATAAAAAGGATGATCGTGATGGTGACAACCGCTTTGGTAGCCGCGGCCCCAACGCCGGCGGCGCCGTTTTCTGTATGGAGACCGTAGTAGGTTCCGATGCCGGCAATAATTAAGCCAAAAAAGAAACCTTTGATGATTCCACCGGTTAAGTCCCAGGGCTGGAGATAAGTGAGCAGCGAATCGAGGAAAGTTTGAACAGTAATGGTTTTGAAATAAACCGCTAACCACATTCCGGCGAAAAGACCGGTCAGATCAGAAACAACGATCAGCAACGGTAACATACAAGAGGACGCGATAATTTTGGGGGCAAACAAATAATCAAGCGGATCGGTAGCGAGTGTTTTTAGAGCATCGAGTTGTTCGGTAACGGCCATCGCACCGATCTCGGCGGCAATTGCCGAACCTGCTCGCCCGGCTACGACGACACCGGTTAGAACCGGTCCCAGCTCGCGGCAGAATGCTAGCGCAAGGACGTATCCCATCCGCGAGGAGACCCCAAAATCGACAAACATTTGGCTCAAATGCAGCGAGATGACCATTCCGGCGAAAGAAGAGATCACGGTGACAATCGGTAAAGAGTTGACACCGATCGTATTCATCTCCGAAATGATCCGTTGCCAATCCAAGCGGCACCGCAAAACGGAGCGGAGCGTGGCTAAGTAACGCAAAAAAATTTCTCCAACCGCGGAGAAGAAGGTTAAAACCGAGGCACCAATCAGTGAAAAGAGCGGCTGGCGAGATGATCTAGGCGAAAAGGTTGGTAGTAGGGCCATTTTTCCTCCAATTTACCCTAGAACTTCGTATAATAATTAATAATTACATGATTGAAGAGTTTGCATCAACGTTTTACCCTTCAGTAGTCAGCTAATGATACCCCATAGTTATAAATATTGAAAACACTATAGAAATAGGACCAATTATTTCGCAAAAAAGAAAAAACCTCCTTAGGCGGAGGCTTTCCAAGGCAGTCACCTACCCCGACAAGCTTTGTTCAGATTACCGGCGGCGTTGACGAATCAGAATAATGGTTTTACCTTTCTTTTTTAAGATCGGATTTAAAAGGCAGGCTAAGAAGTGGCACATTTTTATTCCTCCTTTGGGGAAAAATCTCTACGGGCTCTTTACAAGTGAGTCTCTTCATTATATGATAAACTAAAAAAGTCTGGTACTTAATCCTGAGGAAGGAAAGAATGGGGGGATTTAATCATGGTTCCGTCGAATTTAAAATACACGTCGGAGCATGAATGGATCCAGGTGGAAAACAAACGGGCCAGAGTGGGGATTACTGCCTATGCCCAAGCTGAATTGGGCGATGTCGTCTATGTTGAGCTGCCTGCCCTGAACGAAAAAGTCAAAGCCAAATCCGGAATGGGAAGTATTGAATCGGTCAAAGCCGTTTCTGATGTTTATGCCCCGGTCTCTGGCGAAGTTGTCGAGGTCAACGATGAACTGCAATTTAGTCCGGAACTGATTAACCAAGACCCTTAT
>JAKOVI010000109.1 GCA_029782135.1 Bacillota bacterium | reverse complement strand
GATTGGCTGCTTTTTCAGTTCATGGCAATGACCTTTCTTTGTACTGATTAATTTGATCCTCTTCAGAAGTATGCTGTCTTTTCATAGAAATAGCAAATCAATAATGAACCCATGATATTTATACAACAGTTCTTATGCCTCATTATTTTTAAAGATTAAATCATTGCCATGAACTGAATACCGTCATTTGAGTTTCCGCACCTGACTTTCTTTGCGCTTAAATTATGATTCGGCTTCAAGCCCGAATGTAGGATTTATTTGAGATAACACCCCATTTAGCTGGGTTTCGTCTAACTTTAAATAAACGAACTGTTTCGTATATATTCCTATCTGGTAGTAATTAAACGAACAAGTTTCGTTTATGATGACAAATCATGAACTTAAACGAACATATATTCGTTTATCTAACCTTTAAAACCAAAAGCCATGCTTCTTTCAATTGAACTCGGCCAGTTTCCCCAGACCTGTTCTTCTTCAAATCAATGTAATAAATCTATCTCCGGCGCCACGAACAAAATCTATTAGTATATTCTTCTCTATAAACCATTAATTTCCTGCTATTAACGGTTTATTATGAATCTTTATAATTAAATTCTCAATTATTCGCCATCCTAAAATTAAGCAAAGATTCTCCCAAACCTGGTTGTTAAAAGAAAAAGGAAGCGGTTCATGCGAACAACTTCCTTCGTTTATCAAATCCAGTTTTAGCCCCAAAACAATGATTTATTCAGCTTTAATCCGAATTGGAATCGACAGCCAGGGGCTGGCTTGATAATTATATGTTTTTCCGGCGATCTCCAGGTCAATGATTTGACTGGTTTGGACCAGGGCGGCTTGGCCAAGCCCCTCGATGTAGGGCTGGAGGTCGATCCTCTGCAAAGCATCGTAGATTGACTGTTCCGCCAGGCTTTGCATTTCCGCTTTGAGCAACTCGCCGACCTCGCGGGGTAAGGAGACTGCCCCTTCTTCGAAGGGCACCATCACCCGCTCCAGACGTTGGAAGTTTCGCCGGAGTACGGACGGCAATTCGATCCTCAGCTTTTCGAGCAAGACCCCGAGCTCCACCGAAGCTTCCTCTTTAATCTGATCCCGGAGTAAAAATGCCGGGGTGCTGCGGTCAAGCTCAATCTGCAGGCCGACGATCGCCAAAAAATAATAAAGGACGATTGTGTAAAGGAATAAGGAAACAAACACCCCAATGGTTAAGCCTCGCCAGAAACCGCCTGTTCGGACTGCTGGTTGCTCCGGTGCTTTCTCTTTCACCTCGACACCTCTTTCCACCTTAAGCTAGGTATATTATGCCAACATTTACAAAGTTTATGTGAGCAAGGATAAAAAAAGATCCTGCGCGGAAACGCAGGATCCTTCATTCATCACTTTTTCATTTTACTTCCGATGGTCGCTTTTTTTATTTTACCAATGCCATGCCCTTTTCCAAGGCGGCAACGTTTAAGGGGATCAGTTTGTGGTGGCGTTCCGGCAGCACCTGCTCCAAGGCTTTCTCGGCACTCGCCAAGGTAATGATCTTCGTCAGCCCGATAAAGGCCCCCAAGGCCACCATGTTGGCAACCTTGTTATTCCCCAACTCACTGGCAATATCGTTGGTCGGGACCGGTAGCATCTTCAGTCCGGGGATCACCGGCGCCGTTTCGATCATCGAAGAATTATAAACAATGGCGCCCCCGGGTTTCACCGTTCCCTTAAACTTCTCAAAGGAAGGGCCGTTCATCGCGATCAGGCCGTCGGGTTCGGAGACGATCGGCGAACCGACGGGCTGGTCGGAGATGACGACCGAACAGTTCGCGGTGCCCCCGCGCATCTCCGGCCCGTAGGAAGGAAACCAGGTCACATTCTTCCCTTCCAGCATGCCGCCGTAGGCCAGAAGTTCGCCGATGAGCATGACGCCTTGACCGCCGAAACCGGCGCAGATAATTTCGTAGGTCATTCCTTCGCCACCTCCTCCGTAGAACGGAAGACCCCTAACGGATAATACGGGATCATCTCTTCCTTCAACCGTTCCAACGCTTTGACCGGGGTCAGCCCCCAGTTGGTCGGGCAAGTCGACAGGACTTCGACCAGCGAAAAGCCTTTCCCAGCGATCTGCATCTCAAACGCTTTCCGGATCGCCCGGCCGGCTTTGATAATATGCTTGGGATCGTGGACGCTCACCCGTTCGATATAAGCAGGGCCGTCCAGGGTGGCCAGCATCTCACAGACGCGGATCGGATAACCGACCTTCGTTATATCGCGGCCATAGGGCGAAGTGGTCGTCTTCTGCCCGGGCAAGGTCGTCGGGGCCATCTGCCCCCCGGTCATCCCGTAAACCGTGTTGTTAATGAAAATCACCGTGATATTTTCTCCCCGTGCCGCGGCATGAATTATCTCGGCGGTCCCGATCGAGGCCAGGTCGCCGTCGCCCTGGTAGGAGAAGACGATCGCTTCCGGGTGCACCCGTTTAATCCCGGTCGCCACCGCCGGCGCCCGGCCGTGCGCCGCCTCCTGAAAATCAACATCAAAATATTCGTAGGCCAATACGGCGCAGCCCACCGGGGCAATCCCGACTGTTTGCTCCTGAATCCCCAAATCATCGATAGCTTCGGCAATCAGCCGGTGGATAATCCCATGGGTGCAACCGGGACAATAATGCGTGCGTTTCGGTGTCAAAGAACGCGGGTAGCCAAAAACCTTCTGCATTACGCTCCTCCTTTCTGCAGCAAGGCATTGATCGTGTTGTAGACTTCCCGGACGGTCGGGACCGTGCCGTTCAGTTTCCCGAAAAAGTCCACTTTCGCCCGGTCGTTCACGGCCAGGATCACATCCTCGACCAGCTGGCCGACGCTCATCTCGACGACGAGAAATCTCTTCCCTTGGGCCGCCAAGTCGGCGAGGATCTGCTTGGGGAACGGCCAGAGGGTGATCGGCCGCAAGAGGCCGACTTTCTTCCCTTCGGCACGGAGCATGTTGATTGCCGACCGCGCGACCCGGGAGGTGGTGCCGTACGCGACGACGATCAGATCGGCGTCACCGGTGCCGTCGGCTTCATAACGGATCTCATTGGTCTCAATCTTCCGGTATTTCTCTTGCAACTCAAT
Source organism: Bacillota bacterium (assembly GCA_029782135.1). GTDB lineage: Bacteria > Bacillota > UBA4882 > UBA10575 > UBA10575 > JAAYGU01. The sequence continues at coordinate 3,912 of JAKOVI010000109.1, read as the reverse complement.
ATTGATCCGCGCCAGATCCTCCCCGATGATCCCAAGGCTGTTAATCAGGTTCGGTTTCGCGCGCCCCTTCTTCCCGGTCGTGGCCCAGGGCTTTTCGGTGGTTACTTCCCGTATTGGGGGAAGAATGACCGGTTCCATCATCTGCCCCATAATCGCATCGGTTAAAATCATCACCGGATTGCGGTACTCTTCCGCCTTATCAAAAGCCAGGCCGATCAGATCGACCATCTCTTGGCCGGTCCCCGGCGCGTAAACAATTAAATGGTAATCGCCGTGCCCGCCGCCTTTGGTGGCCTGGAAATAGTCGGACTGCGAAGGGGTGAGCCCACCTAAGCCCGGTCCGCCGCGGGCGACATTCACGATCACACACGGGACCTGCGCCCCGGCCAGATAGGAGATACCCTCTTGTTTCAGGCTGATCCCCGGACTGGAAGACGAGGTTAAGGCGCGCCCGCCGGCGCCACCGGCCCCGTAAACCATATTGATCGCGCTCACTTCGCTCTCCGCCTGTATGAAAACCCCGTTTACTTCCGGCATTCTTCTCGCCATGTATTCCGGGATTTCATTCTGCGGGGTAATCGGGTAACCAAAAAAGAACCGGCAGCCGGCCCTGATCGCTCCCTCGGCTAGCGCCTCGTTCCCTTTCATCATTACTCGTTCCAAGCTCCTACCTCCCATTCTTCAACGCTTCGCTCTTAATGACAGCGCGGTTTACTTGTAAACCTCAATGACAACATCTGGACAGATGAGCGCACAAAAAGTGCAACCGATACAATCCGGTCCTTTTTGCTCGACAAAATGATACCCCTGGGCATTGAGCTTATCCGACAAGCCCAGGATCTTTTTGGGACAAACCGTAATACATAATTCGCAACCCTTGCAGCGTTCCTGATCAATCTTGGTTGTCGCCACGCTTCTGACATCTCCTCTCCCTTGAAATGTTATCTATCCCTGAAATAAGGAATTGGCAAATGATCGAAACATAACATTACTTTTTCATGCTTACCATAATAAAAAAATGGTTATTGCTTAAATTTCCCGCAGCTCGCCCGTAACCTCTTCCCAGGGGGGACGCATGAACAATTGGAGAGGAAAGAGGTTGTTTGCTGCCCGGTCCCGGTCGGCGGGTGTGATCAGTTCTTCCGCGGTATAAGTCTTCAGGACCACCGGCAGGTTAAGCATCCGGGCGGCCTCCTCCACCACCTTGGACCCCTCCTCCCTGCTCTGCCGGTCCGTCTCCCTGCCCAGGTTGGCATTGTCCACGATCCCGGTAAGGCGTAACCGGGAAGCGGCTTCGATCGCCTGGGCAAGCTTGCTTATTTCTTCCGGATCGTCATACCCCGGCCGGTAAGGGTTGACCACCAACCAGAGATCATAAGCTTCCGCCCGGAAATACGGTTCAAAGCGGCCCAGGGTTTTCGCGCCGACCGGGTACCCGCCCACGTCAAAGACCACCCGGAGCTCTTCGTTCTGGAGAAACGCGAAGATCCGGGGCGAGAGGGCCGGCAAGTCGGCCATTTCCAGACCCGGTTGGGTGGAAACTACCTCGATCCCATGCGCCTTTAAAAAATCCGTCAACTCCCGGGAACGAAAGTAGGGATTGACAATATCAAGATCAACCAAGCCAACGTTGTGGCCTGCCCGTTTCAACAGTTGCGTATAATTCACCGCCACCTCGGTTTTGCCGCTCCCAAAAGCGCCGGTGATGATTGTGATTCGCTTGGTTGGCATTCGATGATTCCTCCGTAAAAAGGAGCATTATAAAACACAACGGTAATCGTCCAAACATTCGGCGACGATCAACGGGCGCAAAGCGCCAATCAGATATAGGGAACCGGTGACGACCAGGAGTTCCTCCGGCGCTAAATTCTCTTGCGCAGTCGCCAGCGCGGTTGTTGGATCGGGAATTTCGACCGTCTTCACCCCGTGCTTTTGGAAAGCCTCGGCAATCCGCGCGGTCGTGGCGGTTTTCGGGTCGGGAACGTTGGTCGCATAAACCTGCTTTAAATTGTTCCCCAAAGCCGAAGCGAACAGGGCGGCCATCTCTTCCACCGGCCGGTTGTTTAAGATCCCAATCAGGAGCTGCACCGGGCGCCCGGAAAAGAGCCGATTGATTCCCTGCCCGAGAATAGTTACCCCGTCAGGATTATGGGCACCGTCCAGCAGGATCGACGGCGGACCGGGCAAATACTCCATCCGCCCCGGCCAGGTGACCGCGGCAAACCCCTCTTCCAACGCCCGTGCCGGCCACGAAAAGCCTTTTGCTTTCAGGACCTGGAGCAAACCAAAAGCGGTGGCAGCATTGGCACCTTGGTGCGCGCCGTAAAGGTTGAGCCGCAAAGAGACGGGTTCCTCTTCTCCCCACTGCAACCGCAGGTAGGTCCCGGAAAGGTCGGCACGGATTACTTCATTTTTAATTGCCTGCCCGACCGCATAAAGCGGCGCCTGCAAGGCATTGGCGGTTGCTTCGAAGACGGCCAGCGCTTCCGGCGCTTGCGGGGCAACCACCACCGGACAATTAGGCTTGATAATACCCGCCTTTTCTTTGGCGATCGAGACGAGATCCGGGCCTAAATACTCCTGGTGGTCAAGGGCGATATGCGTGATCCCGCAAGCCACCGGGTTAATGATATTCGTGGCATCTAGACGCCCGCCCATCCCCACCTCGAAAAGCGCCAGGTCAACCTGTTCTTCGGCGAAATATTTAAAGGCCAGGAGGGTACCCACTTCAAATTCGGTCGGGTGACCGATCTCCGGGTCCAAAGCCGCCTCCTCTACCACCGGCTGGATCGCACTGACCAAGGCAGCCAGCCGTTCCGGTTGGATCGGCCGCCCGTTTATCGTCAGCCTTTCGCAGTATGAACTCAAATGCGGCGAGGTGAAGCTCCCAACTTTATATCCGGCTTTTTCCATCACTGTCCGGACGATGGCGGTGGTGGAACCTTTGCCGTTGGTTCCCGCAATATGCAGGGCTGGATATCTCTGCTGCGGGTTGCCCAGGAGCGCGGCTAACGCTCTCATCCGGTCCAGCCCCAACTTAATACCGAAGCGATTGCGACTATGGATATAGGCCAGTGCTTGCTCGTAAGTCAAGACCAACACCTTCTTGGATTTATTATTACATTTTAACACAATCTATCATGAGGGTAAACCAAAGTGTGAAACTGTAACTTAAATAAAACCGCCTGGGATGCCATTTTGTAAAGATCCTGTTATTTTCTGGTCAATCCGGCGGCACCGGCGTCCGGAAAGATTGCCAAGCCCGGCCGGGAGGTTTAAAATAAACTGGAAAGTACTTTCCGCTGTAACAGCTTGGAAAGGAGCGCCATCATGCACGTCGTCCTTTTTCAACCGGAGATCCCGCAAAACACCGGAAACATTGCGCGGTTGTGCGCCGCCACCGGTTGCGAACTGCATTTGATCGAGCCGTTCGGCTTTATCCTCGATGACCGGCACCTGCGCCGGGCGGGGTTGGATTACTGGCCGCTGGTCAAGGTCCACAAATACCTCGATTTTGAGGAGTTTGCCAAGTTAAATCCGGACGGCCGGTATTTTTACCTGACGACCAAAGGCCGGCGTTTTTATCATGAGGTTGAATACCGGGCCAATGATTACTTAATCTTCGGGCCGGAGACCAGGGGCTTGCCCCCGGAGATCCTGGCCTTAAACCCCGACCACAACCTGCGTATTCCGATGCGGTCGGAAGCCCGTTCCCTTAACCTCGCCAATTCCGTCGGGATTGTACTTTATGAAGCCCTGCGCCAGTTGGGTTTTCCGGGGTTGCAGGAAACCGGAGAAGCCTAGAAATAAAACCCGGTCATCCGGGTTTTCTTTTACTTTGATTTTATCTATTTGCTTTTGGTTCAGGAGAAACCTTAAAGCGTTTGCCTGCATTCTGTTCCGCGGTTCCTT